>JANPCY010000202.1:0-6288 GCA_031431175.1 Steroidobacteraceae bacterium
TTCGCCCCTCTCTGTAGAGGTTCAGCAGCGCGATGTCGTAATTCTGGATGCCGCGCTCGTTGGACGCGAACATCGCTTCCTTGATACCGATGACATCGCCTTTCTTGATCAGGTCCTGGATGTACGGCGTGTTCAGCATGACCTCAACGGCCGCGCAAAGCTTGCTGTTGCGGCCGCGCACGAGGCGCTGCGAGACGATGGCCCGAAGGTACTGTGACAAGTCGAGGAAGATCTGCGCGTGCTGGTCGCGCGGGAACATGTTGATGACGCGATCCAGGGTTTCCGCGCAGTTGTTTGCGTGCAGCGTCGCGATACACAGGTGACCGGTGCCGGCCAGCGTAATGGCGGCTTCCATCGTCTCCCGGTCGCGGATTTCGCCGATCAGGATCACGTCCGGCGCAGCGCGCATTGAGGCACGCAGCGCCTTCGCAAAGGTGCGCGTGTCGAGCCCGACTTCGCGCTGATTGACGATCGAACTGCGATTCTGGTGCAGGAACTCGATCGGGTCCTCGATCGTCAGGATGTGGTCCGAACAGTTCTCATTGCGGTGGTTGATCATCGCTGCGAGCGTCGTGGATTTACCGGCGCCTGTTGCCCCGACCATCAGCACGAGACCGCGCTTCAACATCGCGAGTTCGCGCAGGGTGTCCGGCAGGCCGAGCTGTTCGAGCTTTGGTGTGTCGACGCTGATGTAGCGCAGCACCAGCGCCGGGTAGCCACGCTGGTGGAAGACGGCCGCGCGGAATCGCCCGATGCCCGGCTCCGAGATCGCGAAATCGATCTCGAGCTCGCTCTGGAAGTGCTCCAGCTGCTCGGCGCTCATCAGGCTGTGGGCGATGTCACGCACCAGCTCGGCGCTCAGCACCTGCTTGTTGATCGGGTAGATGAGTCCCTCGATCTTGATCTTGGCCGGGGAATTGGACGTGAAGAAGAGGTCCGAGGCCTTCCTATCGGCCATCAGCTTCAACATCGGCTTGATGTTGAACCGGCCCGACTCGGCCTGCGGGGCCAATGTCGAGCCAGTCGCCGGCTCAGTAAACAGTACCCTCGTTGGACTCATCGACGATCCTCAAAGTGCTGGATGCTTCCGCCTGCAGGCGGTCCTCGCGCTTGCTCTCGAGCTTGATGCGCAGCCGCAACTCGTTCTTCGAGTCGGCGTTGCGCAGGCTCTCTTCGTAGGAGATCTGGCCGGCTTCGTATAGCTGGAACAACGCCTGATCGAATGTATTCATGCCGAGCCGGGTCGAACGCGACATGACTTCCTTGATCTTGGCGACTTCGCCGCGGAATATCAGGTCCGAGACCAGCGGTGTGCCGATCATGATCTCCATCGCAGCGATCCGGCCCTCGCTCTTCTCGCGCGGAATCAGCCGCTGCGACACCATCGACCGGATATTCAGCGACAGGTCCATCAGCAACTGCTCGCGCTTATCCTCGGGGAAGAAGTTGATGATCCGGTCGAGCGCCTGGTTCGAGCTGTTGCCGTGCAGCGTCGCGAGCACCAGGTGGCCTGTCTCGGCGAACTGGATGCAGTATTCCATCGTCTCCCGGTCGCGGATTTCGCCGATCAGGATCACGTCGGGCGCCTGTCGCAGCGTGTTCTTCAGCGCCGTGTGCCAGCTCTCGGTGTCCACGCCGACCTCGCGATGCGTCACGACGCAGCCGCGGTGCTGGTGCACGTATTCAACCGGGTCCTCGATCGTGACGATATGACCGCGGGTCTTTTCGTTCCGGTAACCAACCATCGAGGCGAGCGTCGTCGACTTGCCCGAGCCGGTCGCGCCGACCACGATCACGAGGCCGCGCTTGGACATCACGATGTCCTTCAGGATCACCGGCAATTCGAGCTCCTCGAGCGTCGGGATCTTGGAGTTGATCTGCCGAATCACGCAGCCCGTATGGCCTTGCTGCTGGAATGCGCTCACGCGGAACCGGCCGATGCCAGGCGGCGCGATTGCGAAGTTTGCTTCCTTGGTCGCATCGAACTCGCGGGTCTGGCGATCATTCATGATCGAGCGCACCAGCACGGAGCTGTGTTCCGGCGACAGCGGCTGCTCGGTCTGCGGCCGGACCTCGCCATCGATCTTGATCGCCGGCGGGAAACTCGCGGTGATGAACAGGTCCGAGCCCTTGCGGTCGACCATCCGCCGCAGCAGGTCCTGCATCAGCCTGATTGCTTGTTCGCGATCCATTCAGTTCTCCCGTAAGCGGCGCGCCGTCTACACCGTGTCCTTGTTCTGCGCCTTGTAGCGCGCCTCTTCCTTCGCGATCAAGCCCTTGGCCAGCATCTCGGACAGGCACTGATCGAGTGTCTGCATGCCCTGGGCATTGCCGGTCTGGATTGACGAGTACATCTGCGCGATCTTGTTCTCGCGGATCAGGTTCCGGATCGCGGGCGTCGCAATCATGATTTCATGTGCGGCAATGCGGCCGCCGCCGATCCGCTTCATCAGTGTCTGCGAAATCACCGCACGCAGCGACTCCGACAGCATCGCGCGTACCATTTCCTTCTCGGCTGCCGGGAACACGTCGACGATCCGGTCCACGGTCTTGGCAGCGGAACTCGTATGCAGGGTGCCGAACACGAGGTGGCCGGTCTCGGCCGCCGTAAGCGCGAGGCGGATCGTCTCGAGGTCGCGCATTTCGCCCACCAGCAAGACGTCGGGGTCTTCGCGCAGCGCCGAGCGCAACGCCTCGCTGAAGCCGAGTGTGTCGCGATGCACCTCGCGCTGGTTGACAAGGCAGCGTTTCGACTCGTGCACAAACTCGATCGGATCCTCGATCGTGATAATGTGCTCGGGCCGGTTGACATTGACGTAATCGACCATGCCCGCGAGCGTTGTGGACTTGCCGGAGCCGGTCGGCCCGGTCACCAGCACGAGGCCACGCGGCAGCATGCAAAGATCCCTGAAGACCTTGGGCGCATTCAGGTCGTCGAGGGTCTTGATCAGCGACGGAATGTTGCGGAATACCGCGCCGGCGCCGCGATTCTGGTTGAAGGCATTGACGCGAAACCGCGCCAGGTTCGGGATCTCGAACGAGAAGTCGGTTTCGAAGAATTCCTCGAACACCTTGCGCTGCTTGTCGTTCATGATGTCGTACACCAGGCCGTGCACTTCCTTGTGCGTCAGCGCCGGCATGTTGACGCGCTTCATGTCGCCGTCCACCCTGATCATGGGCGGCACCCCGGCGGACAGGTGCAGGTCCGACGCATTGTTCTTGACCGCAAAGGCCAAGAGTTGGGCGATATCAGCAGCCATCAGTACTCCCAAGCTCGGTGCACAAACGAGGACCCCAATTAACCAGTCATTGGCAGCTCGGGGCCGGGCGCAGTATAGCCCCCACCAGCGCCCTCAAATATGTTAACTGCTCCGCAGAATCAAGCTCAGAGGCTGGGCTTATTGCGCCAAAAGATCGCGGCCGCTGCCCACGTCGCAGGCCGGGATCCGGCCGCCGTCAGATTGATCGGCGTGGCAAAGTCGCAGCCTCTGTCACGGGTCGTGGCGGCCGTCGACGACGGCCTGGCGGAGCTCGCCGAGAACTACCTGCAGGAAGCGCGCGAACACATCGCCGCACTTCAGGACCGGATGCTCACCTGGCATTTCATCGGCGCACTGCAGAGCAACAAGACTCGGCCGGTCGCCGAATTGTTCGACTGGGTGCATACGGTCGATCGACTGAAGATCGCCGAGCGCCTGGCCGAACAGCGCCCGCGAGAACGCCCGCCGCTGGCGGTCCTCATACAGGTGCGACTCGGCGGCGAGCTCACGAAGACCGGCGTCGATCCCGGCGAACTTGCCGCGCTCGCCGGACGAATCGCCGGGCTTCCTCGATTGACGTTGCGCGGCCTGATGGCACTGCCACCCGAGGAAACTGACCCTGAACGGCAGCGCCACTGGTTCCGCGAGTTGCGGCAGTTGCTGCTTGAACTCAACGGCGCCGGCCATCGTCTCGATGCGTTGTCCATGGGCATGAGCGGCGACTTCGAGTCTGCGGTCGCCGAGGGTGCGACACACGTACGCATCGGCACCGCGCTTTTCGGTCCGCGCGGCTGAGCGGCGGCAACCGTCTTGTAGCGCGCCTAAACCTTGATCGTGCGCGCGATGGGCAGCCGCCTCAGGCGCTTTCCGGTGGCGGCGAAGATTGCGTTGCAGACCGCCGGCGCCACGACCGCAGTCGACGGCTCGCCGATGCCGCCCGGAGACTCGTCGCTTTCGAGCAGCGTGACATCGATGATCGGCGCTTCGTTCAGACGCATCAACCGGTACTTGTCGAAGTTGGTCTCGCGCACCCTGCCGCCCTCGAGCGTGATCTCGCCCCACAACGCGGCGGTCAGGCCGAAGATGATTCCGCTCTCGATCTGCGATTCGACGATCGCCGGGTTCACCATTCGTCCGCAATCGACGACACAGACGATGCGATGCACCCGTACCGTGCCTTGCTGCACCGACACCTCGGCGACTTGCGCGAGATAGGTGCCATAACCCTCCATCAATGCA
Source organism: Steroidobacteraceae bacterium (assembly GCA_031431175.1). GTDB lineage: Bacteria > Pseudomonadota > Gammaproteobacteria > Steroidobacterales > Steroidobacteraceae > SCUD01. The sequence continues at coordinate 4,500 of JANPCY010000202.1, forward strand.
ATGCCCTGATGGCGACCGGCCGGCGCCTTGCCCCAGCCGGCCTGCGACGCGGCCTGCTCGAGTACGCGCTTGAAGCGCGGTTGCTTTTCGAGCAGCGCGCGGCGGAACTCGAACGGATCCTTGCCGGCCGCGTGCGCCATCTCGTCCATGAAACTCTCGGCCACAAAGCAGTTCAGCGCATGGCTGACCGAGCGCCAATAGCCAACGTTGATGCCGATTTCCTGGCGCAGATAGGCGACCGAAACATTCGGCACGTCGTACGGGAAATTCTGCGCCGCCTCGACCGCAAACGGGTCTGCAACCTTCGGATCCGCGACCACGCCGGGGAACACCCGGGCCGTGACCGACGGGCCGACGAGGTGAAACTGCCAGGCGACCAAGCGGCCTTCCTTATCGAGACCACCGGCGACAGTGTCGTGGGCCGGAGGTCGGTAGGCGTCATGGGTCATGTCGTCTTCGCGGGTCCAGATCAGCTTGACCGGCTTGCTGAGCGCCTTCGAAGCCTCGACCGCCGCCGGTATGAAGTCCACTTCGATGCGCCGGCCAAAGCCACCGCCCAGCAGCGTCGTATGCACGCGCACCTGTGCGGGCTCGAGTCCAGCGGCCTTCGCGGCCGTCGCCTGGGCCATGTCCTGCCACTGCGTACCGACGTAAAGGTCGCAGCCGTCGGCGCGGACATCCGCCGTACAATTCATCGGCTCCAGCGTCGCATGCGCCAGCAGCGGAAGTTGATAGACGGCGCTGATCTTCTTCGACGCCGACTTCAGCGCCGCCGCGGCATCGCCATCGCTGCGTACCGCAATGCCGCTGTCAGGCGTTGCCTTGGCGAGCGTCTCGAACATGCCATCGGAGTCGAGTCCTGCGTTCGGGCCCGCATCCCAGGTCAGGCGCAGCGCATCGCGCGCCTGGCGCGCTTGCCAGTAATGGTCGGCGACGACCACGACACCTGAGCTCGTCGTCAGAACCTTGCGAACCCCGGGCATCTGTTCGGCGGCACTCGCATCCGCATTCTTCACACTGCCGCCCAGCACCGGACTCTGGGCGAGCGCCGCGTAGAGCATGCCGGGCAACTGTACATCGAGGCCGAACTGCGCCGAGCCGTCGACTTTGCCGGGGGTGTCGGTGCGCTTTGCGCGCGTGCCGATCAGCTTGAATTCACCGGGCGCCTTGAGCGGCACGTCCTTGGGTACGGGAAGTTTAGCGGCGGCCTCGGCGACCTCGCCGTAGGTCAATTCATCGCCATCGGCATGGATGATCCGCCCGCCTTCGACGCGGCACTCACTCACATCTGCATGCCAATGCGTCGCGGCGGCCTGCACCAGCATCACGCGCGCCTGCGCGCCAGCCAGGCGCAGTCGATCAAAGGCGTCGCGCACGCTGGTGCTGCCACCGGTGATCTGGACGCCGATCATTTGGTTGAAGTAGGCCGGGCCGGCCGGCGCCGCTTCGATCGTGATGGCGGCCAGCGGCACCTCGAGCTCCTCGGCAAGCAGCATCGGCAGCGCCGTGTAGACGCCCTGTCCCATTTCCGAGCGCTCGACGAGCACAGTGATGCGGTTGTCGCCACCGATCCTGAGCCAGGCATTCGGCATGCCGCCGACCGCCGCCCCGGCGACTTCGCGCTTGCCGCAGCCAGGCAGCGTCAGGCCGATGATCAGGCCGCCACCGGCCAGTGCCGAGACCTTCAGGAATTCGCGCCGACCGGGATCTGTTGCGTACGTATCCATGGTCACGCCCCTTTGCTGGCGAGTTCTGCGGCGCGGTGGATCGCCTTGCGGATGCGCGGATA
>JANPCY010000203.1:0-4889 GCA_031431175.1 Steroidobacteraceae bacterium
CGCGGCGGATCTCGGTCGGCGCGACCTGCGCCTCGTCGCTGCGATAGACCAGGTAGGGCTTGCTGTCGCCGAGGATGACGGTCTCATCCACGACCACCTTGGCAACATTCTTGAGCGACGGCAGGTCGTACATGATGTCGAGCAGCACATTCTCGAGGATCGTGCGAAGGCCCCGCGCACCGGTCTTGCGATCCATCGCCTTGCGGGCGACCGCACGCAGGCCGTCGTCGCGCAACTCCAGTTCCGTGCCCTCCATCTCAAAAAGGCGGGCGTACTGCTTGGACAGGGCGTTGCGCGGCTGGGTCAGGATCGTGACCAGCGCTTCCTCGTCGAGTTCCTCGAGGGTCGCAACCACCGGCAGGCGGCCGACGAACTCCGGGATCAGGCCGAATTTGATCAGGTCCTCGGGCTCGACATCCTTGAAAAGGTCGGCGCCAGGCGGTCGTTCGCTCGGGGCGCGCACCTCGGCTACGAAGCCGATGCCGCCGCGGCTGCTGCGCTTTTCAATGATCTTTTCGAGTCCCGCAAAGGCGCCGCCGCAGATGAACAGGATGTTCTGCGTATCAACCTGCAGGAATTCCTGCTGCGGATGCTTGCGGCCGCCCTGCGGTGGGACCGAGGCGATGGTGCCCTCAATCAGCTTCAGGAGCGCCTGCTGGACGCCCTCGCCTGACACGTCGCGGGTGATCGAGGGGTTGTCGGACTTACGGGAAATCTTGTCGATCTCGTCGATGTAGACGATGCCGGTCTGCGCTTTCTCGACGTCGTAGTCACACTTCTGCAGCAGCTTCTGGATGATGTTCTCGACGTCCTCGCCGACATAACCCGCCTCGGTCAGCGTGGTCGCGTCAGCGATCGTGAATGGCACGTTCAGCAGCCGCGCGAGTGTTTCCGCCAGCAGCGTCTTGCCGCAGCCGGTCGGCCCGATCAGCAGGATATTGCTCTTGGAAAGCTCGACTTCGTCTTTGTCGGCGCGGTGGCGCTTGTCGCCCGGCTTCGTCTGCAGGCGCTTGTAGTGGTTGTAAACGGCGACTGCGAGGATCTTCTTGGCGCGGTCCTGGCCAATCACGTATTCGTCGAGGACCTTGCGGATCTCGTGCGGCTTCGGCAGGCGATCGCGCGACCGCTCCTGCTTCTCCTCGAGCTCTTCGCGGATGATGTCATTGCAGAGTTCGACGCACTCGTCGCAGACAAACACCGACGGGCCGGCGATCAGCTTGCGTACTTCGTGCTGGCTCTTGCCGCAGAACGAGCAGTACAGCAGCTTGCCGTCGTCGTGCTTGCCCCGGGTATCGTCGACCATTCAGTGGCCCCTCGTTGGCCGGCCGTTAGCGGCAAGCTTCTTATAGCACGCCGAATCCGGCAGGGGGTAAAACCCTTATTTCCTCAGACAGTTACCGGCGCTACCTTGTGCGGTATCTTAACTCAACTCTTGCCAATCATCGGCAACTGACCACGCTTTTCGAGGACCCCGTCCACAATTCCGTACTCGCGGGCCTGCTCACCGCTCATGAAGTTGTCGCGGTCGGTGTCCTGTCGGATCTTGTCGATCGGATGGCCGCAATGAAACGAGAGGATCTTGTTGATGCGGTCGCGGGCATCCAGGATTTCGCGGGTGTGGATCTCGATGTCTGTCGCCTGGCCCTGGAAGCCGCCCAACGGCTGGTGAATCATGATGCGCGAGTTCGGCAGCGCAAAGCGCTTGGCCTTGGCGCCGGCCGCCAGCAGCAGGGCGCCCATGCTGGCCGCCTGCCCGACGCAGATGGTGCTGATGTCGGGCTTGATGAACTGCATAGTGTCGTAGATCGCGAGCCCCGCCGATACCGAGCCGCCCGGCGAGTTGATGTACAGGTGGACGTCCTTGTCGGGGTTCTCGGACTCCAGGAACAGGAGTTGCGCCACGATGAGGTTGGCCATCTGGTCATGGACTTCGCCGACGATGAATACGACCCGCTCCTTGAGCAGGCGCGAATAGATGTCGTACGAGCGTTCGCCGCGCGCGGTCTGCTCGACCACGATCGGCACCAGGTTGAGGGCCTGCGTTTCGTTTCTGTTTGCCACTAATTCACCTCATCCTTCGGACGCCGGAACGGCACCGAAGTTCATGATCTCCTTGAAGCTGCCCGGCTGATCCTGGACCCTGGCTTGGCCCACGACGTGTGCCACGACCTGATCCTCCAGCACCGCCATCTGCAGCTGGCGCATGGCGGCTTCGCTCTGCAGATACTGCTGCCGCGCGGCCTCCGGATCCGCGAAGCCCGCCACGATTTCGTCGAGCCGGGCCTGCACCCGCGCGACGTCCGGCTGGATACCGGCCTTGCGTATCACTTCATTGAGGAGGAGGCCCAGCGCCACGCGCTTCCTGGCAGCGGCCTCGAACCGTTCGCGCGCCGGCAGCTGGCGGCCGCTCTTGGCACCCATCCTGCGCATCATGTCCATCTGCATGTCGCGTATCTCCGCCTCGACCAGCGCCTTCGGTACGGCGATCGGATTGGCCGCGAGCAGCTGCTCCATGACCTGTGACTTGAGCCGCGCCTGCACGGCCTGCGCCAGTTCGCGCTGCATGTTCTCGCGAACCTCTGCCTTAAGCGCCTCAACCCCGCCTTCGCTGACGCCGAAAGCCTCGCAGAACGCCGAGTTCACCTCGGGAAGCTTTTGTTCCTCGACCTTGTGCACCGTTGCGGTGAATCGCGCGGTCTTGCCCGCAAGCTTGCTGACCTGGTATTCGTCCGGGAATCGCAGATCAAATTCCTTCGTCTCGGACGCGGCGGCGCCCTGCAGGCCGTTCTCGAAGTCCGGCAGCAGGCGGTTGCTACCGAGCGTGACCACCAGGCCCTCGCTGCGGCCACCCTCAAATGGCTCGTCGCCGATGCGGCCCTCGAAGTCGATGGTGACGCGATCGCCGGCGGCACAACCGCGCGCCACCGTCACGTAGTCGGGCTTTTGCTGGCGCAGGCTTTCGATCATGGCGTCCAGATCGGCGTCAGTGACCGACGCCTGCGGACGGATCAGGCGCAAGCCTTCGATACCGCGCAATTCGAATTGGGGGTAGATCTCGAAAGTAGCCGTGTAGCGCAGCTCACCGGCTTTGTCCGCGCCCTGCGGTTCGATGCGCGGCCCGCCGGCCGGCACCAGCTTTTCCTGGCGCACGGCCTCGGCGAAGGTCTCGCGGATCAAGTCCGTAACGACCTCTTCCTGGACCTGCGGCCCGTAATGCTTGCGCACGACATGAATCGGCGCCTTGCCCGGGCGGAAGCCCTTGATGCGCGCCGTGCGACTGACCTTCAGCAGGCGCGCGTCCACCTGTTGCTTGACGCGATTGGCCGGGACCGACACCTGCATGCGTCGTTCCAGGCCCGCGAGCGACTCCACTGAAACCATCATCTGTCCGTCAACCTCGTGGTGCGAAAGGAGAGACTCGAACTCTCAAGGGTTTCCCCACCGGAACCTAAATCCGGCGCGTCTGCCAATTCCGCCACTTTCGCATCTGGAACCGGCCCCGAACCCGATCTCGCGCTGCTTCCAGCCGGTAAGTATAACGTAAGGTCAGCGGGGTCCCCGCCGGCGCCGGACCCAGGCTGTGCGGCTGGCGGCGATCAGACTCGGCAGCAGGAATGCCGTCAGCACCAGGATGCTGGATCCCACCCGCCCGGCGACGATGCCGGTATAGGTGCCGAGATAAATGAACGCGATGGTGATCGCCGCCGCGAGGATCGCACCGATCTTGAGCGCAGCCAGCGCCGACTCGATGGGTGTCGGGTCATCATCGGCGCCTGGACTGCCGGGCCAATGATAGGTCGGCTCAGGGATCGGGCGACGTGGCTCCATGCAGCGCCTCCGGCCTGGATCTGGTGGGCCATGTAGGACTCGAACCTACAACCTACGGATTAAGAGTCCGGAGCTCTACCAATTGAGCTAATGGCCCAAAACTATGGGGCGAGCGACGGGATTCGAACCCGCGACGGCCGGAATCACAATCCGGGGCTCTACCAGCTGAGCTACGCCCGCCAATGTCTGTCGCCTGCCCGCGGCCTTCAGTGGCGCGCCCGGCAGGACTCGAACCTGCAACCGCCGGCTTAGAAGGCCGGTGCTCTATCCAATTGAGCTACGGGCGCCAAAAACCTGCCCGAGGCGCCGCCAGTTCAATGGTCGGGGCAGAGGGATTTGAACCCCCGACCCTCTGCTCCCAAAGCAGATGCGCTACCAGACTGCGCCATGCCCCGCCAGACGGCCTGTCGGTTGCCTACCGCACGGGGCCTTCCGGCCTGCGCGCGGGCCCGCATCTTACGGAGCCATCCACAGCCCGTCAATTTGGCCGTGCGCTACGCGCATATGTTCTTTTTACGCCACAGTGGCAATCACACTGCGAACGGGTGTAGATTCCGGCTGATCCAGTCGCGCTGCGATTGTCGTTTTTTCGCATAAAGGGGATTGTACCGATGAATACGCGAACACCGCTTGCCCGTGCCATCAGGCTCGCGATCGGGGGAGCAGTCGGATTGACGGCAGTTATGACAGCGCCTTTGGCTCTCGCCGCGGATGAAGAGATCGTCGTCATCGGGTCGCGCATTGCGCGCAGCAGCGATTTCGAGAGTCCCTCACCGGTGATTACGGTGGACCACGAAGCCATCGTCAAATCAGGCTATAACAACCTGCAACAGCTGCTCGAGAAACTCCCGGCTTCCGGCAACGGCACGTTTTCGACGCGCGGCAACAACCAGGATTCGACTGGCAATGGCGGCGCGGCGGTCAGCCTGCGCGGTCTGGGCGCGGATGCGACGCTGGTGCTCGTCAATGGCCGTCGTGTCTCCATCAGTCCGTTCGCCAATGACATCTAGACGAACTTCGACGACATCAACGCAATCCCGGTGGCCGCGATCGAACGCATC
>JANPCY010000204.1:0-1816 GCA_031431175.1 Steroidobacteraceae bacterium
TACTGCTTGGACAGGGCGTTGCGCGGCTGGGTCAGGATCGTGACCAGCGCTTCCTCGTCACCATCCTGACGCAACCGCGCAATGCCCTGTCCAAGCAGTACGCGCGCCTCTTCGAGATGGAGGGCACCGACCTGGAACTGCGCGACGACGGCCTGCGCGCGGTCGCCCGCAAGGCGATGGACCGCAAGACCGGGGCGCGCGGCCTGCGCACGATCCTCGAGAATGTGCTGCTCGACATCATGTACGACCTGCCGTCACTCAAGAATGTCGCCAAGGTGGTCGTCGACGAGACCGTCATCCTCGGCGACAGCAAGCCCTACCTGGTCTATCGCAGCGACGAATTGCAGGTCGCGCCGACCGAGATCCGCCGCGCCGCCGGATCCGACGGCCACTGATCCGGTTTTTCCGTTTGTGACGCGCTCCCGGCAAAAAGGGGACGCAAGCCTTTTCCTCGGGACGAGGAAAAGGCTTGCGTCCCCTTTTTGCGACTTGTGCAGCACACCGGTCGCCCCCATGACGTATCCTTCGAATAGACCAGCGGTGGCGCCCTTGTCGACGCGCCGGAGGATTACGAAGTGACCGACGAGACCCGCAAGCCTTCAAAGGCCCCGCAATCGACCCGCGTGCCGGTGCTGCCGCTGCGCGACGTGGTCGTCTACCCGCACATGGTCATCCCGCTGTTCGTGGGCCGGGACAAATCCATCCTTGCGCTGGACGAGGCGATGCGCCGCGACAAGCAGGTGCTGCTGGTTGCGCAGAAGGCGGCCGATGTCGACGACCCGAAACCGCGCGACCTCTACACGGTCGGCACGGTCGCGACCATCCTGCAGCTGCTGAAGCTGCCCGACGGCACGGTCAAGGTGCTGGTCGAAGGCGTCGCGCGCGCAATGGTCGAAGGCATGGATGTGGAAGAGTATTTCGCCGCAGACATGACGCCATTGCCAGACGTCGAGCAGTACGACGAACGCGAAATCGAAGTGCTGAGCCGCTCGGTTGTGTCGCACTTCGAACAATACGTGAAGCTCAACAAGAAGGTGCCGCCCGAGATCCTGACTTCGCTGGCGGGCATTGAGCAACCGGGCCGGCTGGCGGACACGGTCGCCGCGCACATGGCGCTGAAGCTCAGCGAGAAGCAGAAAGTCCTCGAAATGCAGGACGTCCGCATCCGGCTCGAGCAGGTGATGACACTGATCGAGGGCGAGATGGAAGTGCTGCAGATCGAGAAAAAGATCCGCGGCCGCGTCAAGACGCAGATGGAAAAGAGCCAGCGCGAGTACTACCTCAACGAGCAGATGAAGGCGATCCAGAAGGAGTTGGGTGATCTTGAGGACGCGCCGAATGAGCTTGGTGACCTTGAGAAGCGGATCGCCAAGGCCGGGATGCCAAAGGAAGCCCGCGACAAGGCGATGGCCGAGTTCAACAAGCTGAAGCTGATGTCGCCAATGTCCGCGGAAGCGACCGTAGTGCGCAATTACGTCGATTGGCTGGTGCGGGTGCCGTGGAAGAAGCGCACCAAGGCCCACCTCGACATCGCCGCTGCGCAGCGGGTCCTGGACGAGGACCACTACGGACTCGAGAAGGTCAAGGAGCGCATCGTCGAGTACCTGGCCGTGCAGCAGCGTGTCAAGCGGCTGAAGGGCCCGATCCTGTGCCTGGTCGGCCCGCCCGGCGTCGGCAAGACCTCGCTCGGCAAGTCGATTGCGCGCGCGACAAATCTCATTTTCGTGCGCATGAGCCTCGGCGGCGTGCGTGACGAGGCCGAGATTCGCGGCCACCGCCGCACCTATATCGGCTCGCTTCCGGGCAAGGTGCTGCA
>JANPCY010000205.1:0-6156 GCA_031431175.1 Steroidobacteraceae bacterium
TATAGCAGCAGGTTGACCGGGCCGCTGCGCGCGCCGACGATCAGGTCGGTGCCGGAGATCGTGCGCGCGAAGCTTTCTCGCGCGCCATTGCGAACGGTCTCGACGCCGACCAGCAGCATCACGCTGATCGCGATGGCGAACACCGTAAGCGCCGCGCTGCCGCGCCGGTTCCACAGGCTCCATGCCGCCAGGCCGATGAGCGGCTTCACGACTGCTCCAGTTGCGGTCGCACGCGATTGACATCATCGATGGACATCTGCCGGTCAAACAGGCCACCGAGCGCCGTGTCATGGCTGACGAACAGGAGCGCGGCGCCCGTCGCAGTACACTCCGCCATTAGCAGACGAAGAAAGCCATCTCGAGCATCGCTGTCGAGCGCCGAGGTCGGTTCGTCCGCGATGACGAGTTCCGGCCGCCCCAGCAACGCGCGCGCGACCGCGACCCGCTGCTGCTGCCCGATGGAGAGTTCCGTGACCGGACGGGCCGGAGTCGTGGGAATCCCCAGTTCGTCGAGCAGGCGCCTCGCTTCAGTCGCGGGATCCGGTTGCGCCCGTTCACGGCGCACCGCCGAAAAACGCGCCGGCAGCAGCACATTGTCCATGACAGACAGGTATGGCAGCAGGTTGAACATCTGGAACACGAGCCCGATATGGGCTGCGCGAAACTCGTCGCGACGCCCGCCTGACAACAGACCCAGATCCGCGCCGAGCACGCGGACCCGACCGCGACCCGCCCTGAGCACGCCACTGACGATGCCGAGCAACGTGCTCTTGCCGCTGCCACTGGGGCCGCGCAGGAAGACGCGTTCACCACGGCGGACTTCAAAATGCGGAACATCGAGCACAGGCCGGCCTTCGGTCCAGGCGAATGCCAGCCCCTCGATGTCGATCGCGAAATCGGACATCTGCCTTTCCTGTCGCCTTAGAAGCTGACGGCGAAGCCGGCCAGCACCTCCCCCTGGAGGATGGTCGAACCACTGGCGATGATGCGACAGAAACCGCTGCCGTTGTCCGAGCGACAGAAGATCGACGTGTCGGAGTCCACAAACGTCAGATAGCCGCGCGCCTCGAGCCGGAATGCCGTGTGCCCGGATATGGGCATGGCGATTCCAAGCCCGAGGGAACCGGAGAATTTCGTCTGGTTGGTCGCGCCGACGCCAGAAGGTGAAAACCGCGTTGCCCCGAGACCCAATACGAAATATCCCTGGGCTCTCTCGTAGTCGCCGATCGGTACGGTGCCGCCGAAATGCAGGTACTCGATGTCGACGTCATGGTCCGCAAGTCCGTCGCTGACGCTGGAACCCTGGCGGGAATACCAGAGCTGCAGGTAGCGGTCATCACCCTTGCCGTAACGGAACTCGAGCGCCAGCGCCAGGCTCGCGCCGTCGTCCAGATCATGGTCATCGCCGCTGACCGAATCCTCGAGGCTGCCGCCGACGCGATAACCGGCATGCGCCGCAAGCTGCAGGAAAGGCAGGTCATCGGCGCGGGCGAGGGGGGCGGCAGCCAGGGCGGCAACTGCGATCAGGATTTTCGGGATCATGCAATCCTCACTTTTACCGGCCGTAGCGTACGCAATCCGGGGCCCGCTGGTGTCATTCACTGCGAATAAAGCTCATCATAATGACCATGTAATTCAATTGGATGCTGTTTCGATGGCTTGCCGCCGGCAATCCGCAAACCGACAATCGGCCTGATGCGCGTCTCGACAGACCAGCTCGCCCGCACGCTCGAAAAGAAGCTGGCGCCCGTCTGGCTGGTGAGCGGCGACCAGCCGCTGCTGGTCGGAGAGGCCGCCGATGCAATTCGCGCGCGCGCGCGCGCCGGCGGCTACACCGGCCGCGACCTGTTCTTCGTCGAGCGCAACTTTGACTGGTCCGAGTTGCTGGCCTCCAGCCAGTCGCTGTCTCTGTTTGCGGAGCGGCGCATCATCGAGCTCAAGATGCCGAGTCCGCGGCCGGGCAAGGATGGCGGCGCGGTGCTCGCGCAGCTGGTCACCAATCCCGCGCCGGATACGCTGCTGCTAGTGGTGACCGGGCGTCCGGAGCGCGATACCTGGAGCACGGCCTGGTTCAAGGCCTTCGAGAAAAATGGCGTAGTCGTCCAGTCCTGGCCCGTTGAAATCGGCCAGCTGCCGCAGTGGATTATCGCCCGCGCCGGCCGGCATGGCCTCGCGATCGAGCCGGACGGCGCACGGCTTCTTGCAGAACGGGTCGAGGGCAACCTGCTGGCAGCGCACCAGGAAATCGAGAAGCTCGCATTGATGCATGCAGGCGGCACAGTCAGCGTCGATGACGTACTCGCCGCGGTCGCAAACAGCGCACGCTATGACGTCTACCAGCTGGGCGAAGCCGCGCTCGACGGCGATGCAGAAAGGAGCCTGCGCATCCTCGATGGCCTGCGCGCCGAGGGCGCGGAACCCGCGCTCGTGCTGTGGGCGTTCTGCCGCGACTTGCGCGCGCTCGCCGCGGCGCGCGCCGATCCGGGCGCGGCTGCTGGCTACGGCCACCAGGCCGAGCGTCGTGCGGCGCTGCTGGAGCGCGCGTTGCGTCGCACTGAGGGCCAGCCGCTTGGGCCGCACTTCATCGCTGCAGGACGCGTCGATCGCCAGATCAAGGGGCTTGGCCAGGGCAATCCGTGGACCGGGCTAACGGGTCTGGTCGCGGCGTTCGCGGGTGTCGCGCTCCCCGAAGCACCGGCCGCCTGAGTCGCAATGCAGCCATACGGTGTTTTCGGCGGGATGTTCGATCCGATTCATTACGGGCATCTGCGTACCGCGCACGAGCTCTTCGAACTGCTGGACCTCGAGGCGATCGCATTCGTTCCGGCCGGCGATCCGCCACACCGCGCCCGGCCACTTGCGGACGCCGCGACCCGGCTCGCGATGGTCCGCGCGGCGGTCGAGGGCGATGCGCGACTTGTCGTGGATGATCGCGAACTGCGCCGTTCCGGGCCCTCGTATACGGTGCTGACGCTCGAGGAATTGCGCGCCGAGCGCGGCGGCCAGCCGATCGCCTTGATCATGGGCATGGACGCTTTCGCTGGCCTCGATGGCTGGCATCGCGCGCAGGAACTGCTCGGGCTCGCGCACATGGTCGTCGCGGTGCGGCCAGGATCGCAGCAGCCGCACAGCGGCCTGGCAGTGGCGCTGCTGCGTGAGCGGCGCTGCGATGATCCGCGCCGCCTGTCCGCAGCCCCGGCGGGGCTTGTCTTCGTCAATAAGGGCACCCAGCTGGATGTGTCCTCGAGTGCGGTGCGGGATGTCGTCGCCGCAGGTCGCGATCCGCGCTACTTGATGCCCGAGGCTGTGCGTAGGATCATCGTCGCCAGGGGCAGCTACGCCCGGCCAGGTGAAACAGGGGAATGACCGAAAAGAGAACGAAGACAAAACGCCGCACTTCCGTGACCACACCGAAGAAGACCAGGAAGCAACCTGGCGCGCTGACCGAAATCGCCATCGCGGCACTCGCGGACATGAAGGCCGTCAACGTCAAGATCCTCGACGTCCGCAAGCTGACCGATTTTGCCGACACGATGATCGTCGCAACCGGCACTTCCGACCGTCACGTGAAGTCGATCGCCGGTCGCCTGGTTGAACGCTGCCAGCAGGCTGGCCACCGGCCTCATGGGGTCGAGGGCGAGCGCGAGGGCGAGTGGGTGCTGGTCGATCTGCAGGACCTGATCGTGCACGTGATGCTGCCGCGAATCCGCGAGTTCTACGGGCTCGAGAAGCTGTGGGACCTGCGTCCCTCGCTGCGCGCGCCGAGTCTCGCCTGAGCGCTGCCGATGCGCGTCCGGCTGATTGCGGCCGGAACACGGCTTCCCGACTGGGTCAATGCCGGATACGCCGAATACGCCAGGCGCCTGGTCGGATTCCGCCTCGAACTGGTTGAGATTCCCGCCCGGCGGCGCATGCTCGAGATCATCGGCCCACGCGATTACGTCGTGGCACTCGAACTGACGGGCCGCGCCATGACGACTGCTGAACTTGCACGCTGGCTCGAGACCCGCCTCGCGAGCGGTCGCGACCTGGCGTTTGTAATCGGAGGTCCCGATGGTCTTGCGCCCGAACTGCTGAAGCGCGCCGACTTCCACTGGTCACTGTCGCCGCTGACCTGGCCGCATGGCCTGGTCCGGGTCATGCTGGCCGAACAACTCTACCGTGCCCAGAGCATCCTGAAGGGACATCCCTACCATCGCGGTTGATCCGACCGGCCCAGCCGGCGAGGGGGTATGCTCATGAATTTTCCGGCCCACTCAATGCCTTACGAACGTATCCAACTTGCATCCGAATCGCCGCGACGTAGTCAGCTGCTGCGCCAGATTGGCGTTGCGCATGACATCCGGCCGGTCAATCTTGATGAATCGCGGCGCTCTGGCGAGTCGCCACGAGACTACGTGCTGCGACTGGCGCTCGAAAAAGCATCAGCGGGAGCTGCCATGGGCGGGGGCCTGCCGGTGCTGGCGGCGGACACCACCGTCGCCATCGGCGAGGAAATCTTTGGCAAACCCCGGGATGGGAATGATGGAGTCCGCATGCTCGCCGCGTTGTCCGGAAGGAGTCATGGCGTGCTGACCGCGGTGGCGCTCGCGAGCGCCGGGCGCCTTGAAACGACGATCAGCGAGACGTGCGTGACATTCCGCGCCCTGACTGCCGCCGAATGCCGGAATTACTGGGCGAGCGGCGAACCGGTGGACAAGGCCGGCGGGTACGCGATCCAGGGCTTCGGCGCCGTATTCATAGCGCGGCTCGAGGGCAGCTACTCGGGCGTGATGGGCCTGCCCTTGTTCGAAACGGCGGCGCTCCTTGACGCCGCCGGCGTCCGTCGCTGGCAGGCCGACGCATGAGCGTCGAAATCCTCGTCAATGTGACGCCGCGCGAAAGTCGCGCCGCCGTGGTCGAGCAGGGTGTTGTCCAGGAGCTGTACATCGAGCGCGCCAACCGGCGCGGCCTGACCGGAAACATTTACAAGGGCCGCGCCTCACGCGTACTGCCGGGCATGCAGGCGGCATTCATCGAAATCGGGCTCGATCGCGCGGCATTCCTGCATGCCTCGGACATCATGCCGCCGCCGGGCCTCGACTCGGGAGTCGGGGCGCAGGCCACCGAAAGCGTCCGCGATCTCCTCAGCGAAGGCGACACGATTCTCGTTCAGGTGTTGAAGGATCCTCTCGGCACCAAGGGTGCGCGGCTGACGACCTATGTGTCGCTGCCGTCGCGATTTCTGGTGTTCATGCCGCAGGGCCGGGGCGTGGGCGTGTCAGCGCGGATCGAAGACGAGGCCGAGCGCCTGCGATTGCGTGAGGCGGTGCAGGAATTCGGCGGCAATCGTGGCGGCTGGATCGTGCGGACCGTGGCCGAGGGCGTGCAGGTCGAGACGCTGCGCGCCGACATGATGTTTCTTGAACGCTTCTGGGAAATCGTGCGGGAGCGCGGTGAGCGCGCTGCTGCTGCGGAAATCGTCCACGAGGACCTCGCGCTGCCGTTGCGCGTGCTACGCGACCTGCTGGGTGAGCAGGTCGACCGTGTGCTCGTGGATACAGCGGCTGCATATGCGCAGATGACCGAATTCGCCAGGACCTTCCTGCCGGCACTTGCAGGGCGTATCGAGGCCTACGACGGCAAGCGGCCCATATTCGACCTGTATGGCGTGGACGATGAAATCGAGCGCGCACTGGATCGCAAGGTACCGCTGAAATCGGGCGGCTACCTGATGTTCGACCAGACCGAGGCGCTGACGACGATCGACGTCAATACCGGGGCCTTCGTCGGCCACCGGAATCTCGAGGACACGACATATCGCACGAATCTCGAGGCGGCCGTTGCGATTGCGCGGCAACTCAGGCTGCGCAATCTCGGCGGCATCATCATTGTGGACTTCATCGACATGCAGGATTTCGAGCACCGCCGCCTCTTGCTGCAGGCGCTTGCGCAGGCGCTGGCGGGGGACCATGTCCGGACCCGTCTGTCAGCCATTTCGGCTCTGGGGCTCGTCGAAATGACCCGCAAGCGTACGCGCGAGAGCCTGGAACACCAGTTGTGCAGGCCTTGTCCAAGCTGCGATTCCCGCGGATTTGTGAAAACGGCCGAGACGGTCGCCTATCAGGTCTTCCGCGAGGTGCTGCGCCAGGCACGGCAGTTCGATTTCCAGGAATT
>JANPCY010000206.1:0-1717 GCA_031431175.1 Steroidobacteraceae bacterium
CCAGATGGCGCGCCTGCCCTTCTCATTGCGGAGCACGGCGCGGAAATCCGTGTGCAGAAACCGGCCAATTTGCCAGAACGACCCGATGACGATGCGCCCGGCAAGCGTCTGCTGCGCCTGCAACAACCTGCGGCTCAGCGCGCTCATGCGCATCCAATCCTCCGGCGCCCAGTAGAAGGACTCGGGGTCGTCGAGCGGATCGGTGAGCCGTTCATTGATATGGTGGATGAGATGATTCTGCCGGTAGCGCTCATACGGCAGCCAGAACGACAGTGGCACCATCCCAAACAGGCGGTTGAGCCAGGGCCAGCGGGTCGGGTGTCCATGCAGGACTTCATGCTGGATCGAGCCGTGCAGCGTCAGCAGCACGGCGGCGACGGGCGCGACGACCCACAGTGGCCACCGGCCGTACGCGTACGTGATTGCGAGCCATGCACCATAGGTCGCCAGAATCAGGAGGAGCGTCGGCAGCTCAACCGCGGCGCGCTCACGCGACGGCTTCTCGCCGGCCGGATTCCGATTTGTCGTCCAGTCTGATTCAGGTTGAGACATTGCGCAGCAGCCGCCCTTCGAGCAGGGTCATTGCGTCATAAAGCAGGATCGCCATCAAACCTGTCAATAGCCCACCCTGCAGGATGAAGGCGGTGTTGTTGGACACAAGACCCGCGATGATCACCTCGCCGAGCCCCTTGGCGGCCACCGTGGATCCTAGGGTGGCTGTGCCGACGTTTATGACCAGCGACAGCCGGACACCTTCCAGGATCAAGGGGCTCGCGAGCGGCAGCTCCACCGAGACCAGGCGCCGCCCCGGGCTCATGCCCATGCCGTTTGCTGCCTCGATAACCGCAGGCGGGGAGCTCTGCAAACCGGCGACCGTGTTCTCGAAGATCGGCAGCAGACCGTAGGCGAACAGCGCGATCAGGGTCGGCGTCTGGCCGAAGCCAACCAGCGGAACCGCGACCGCGAGCACCGCTACCGGCGGAAACGTCTGTCCGATATTGACCAGCGTGCGGGACAGGGGCAGGAACTGTGCGCCGCTCGCCCGCGTCACAAGAATTGCGAGCCCGACGGCGACGACCGTACTCGCTGCCGCGGCCAGAAACACCGTACCGACGTGTGCGAGCGCGAGCGCGAGCAGGTCACCCTGATCATAAATCGGCGGCGCGCCATATTGGGTCAGTGGCGCGAACACGGGTGCAAAGCGCTGCGGCGCCGCCAGAAACGCGACCAGCAGGCCAACTGCCGCAAGCCGCAGGCCAAAGGCGACGCGCCGCATCATTTCTGCTTCCCGTGCGCAAGAATATTGGCAAGGGTCACCCGTCCCGCCGGCGTACCATCGGACCTGAGGACGGTCGCCGCGTCGGTGCCGCTCCAAACGAGATCGGAAAGCACTTCGCGCAGCGACGCGCTCTCGGCGACGGTCCGACCTTCGAGCGGGCCGGGCTCAGCCAATTCCCCGGCGGTCGTCAGCGACAGCAGTCTGAGGGCGCGGTCCGCCGTGCCGGTCAGGCGCGAAACGAATGGATCGGCGGGTCGGGTCAGGAGCACCGCGGGCCGGTCATATTGCAGAACCCCGCCGTGACTCATGACGGCGACGCGATCGCCCAGCCGGAACGCCTCGTCGATGTCATGGGTCACGACCACGATTGTCGTGCCAAAGCGTCGTTGGATGTCGAGGAGATCGTCCTGCGCCTTGCTGCGGAGGACGGGATCGAGC
>JANPCY010000207.1:0-3227 GCA_031431175.1 Steroidobacteraceae bacterium
GATGTCGGCGCAATCTCTGGCCACCTCTTGCGGAGTCATGCCGTTCACGATCATCGCCACATCTTTCGGCCCGATGGGTCCGAATACCGCGGGATGCGTCCGATTGAAGAACGCGATGGTAGGTACGCCCGCTGCGCAGGCAAGATGCATTGGGCCCGTGTCAGCGCTGAAAAACCCGCTGACATGCGAGATCGTCGCCGCAAGCATTCGCGGCGAAGGGCAGTGGACGGTGGCAAATTCGCTGTTGACCGGCGGATGGCTCGCGCTCGGAAGCACCTCTAGCGGCGCAGTGTCCGGGCGCACCTCAAGATAAGCCTGCCAGAAGTCCCGCCACCACTGCATCCCAAGGTTTTTCTGGCCGCGCGCACTGGCGAAGAATCCGATGACAGTCGAGCCGGCGCCCGGCTGCCTGGCAGCCCGGCTCAGGCGTTCCGACATGAGTTGCGCGCCCAGCTCGATCTCCCGGTCACTGTTCGCGACGCGCATGCGCGGCTTTCCCGGCTCGACTTCGTAGCCGAAAGCCTGCTGCAGCAGTGCGAGAGGACGCAGCACTTCATGGCGAATTCCCGTGGGCAGCTCGGCCGCAAAGTCAAGGTGGAGCCATTGTGTCTCGCCGCCGAAACCGAGACGCCAACGAGTCCGGCACAGGCGCAGCGCGATGCGTCCGCCCAGCGAATTTGGCACTGGGTCGATCGCCAGGTCGTAGTTCGTCGCGCGGTAGGCTCTGAAGACTTTCAATGACTCACCCAGTCGCCGCCAACCCCTGTTCGAGAGGACCATGACGTTGCCGAGGCCCGGTATGCCGGGCAGGAGATCGGCGGCATCCGCATAGGTCGTCAGCACGTCGATGCTGGCGCCCGGCATCGTTTCGTGCAGGGCGGTGAGCAGCGCAGTCGTGGCCAGCGTATTTCCCAGGCGGCTGTTCATGCGTACGACCACGACCTGGCGGATGGACGCCGGATCCAGGCGCGCGGGCGTGCCGGTTCGGGTCACGCTGCCGCTCGCAAGGGCTTGCCCAATCAACTTGCGCAAGCCGCCGCGCAGGCGTCTTTCCAACTTCCAGAACGCGTTCCGTAGCGCGGCCATGGCTTGACTCCGGTTTCCCGTGGCGCGGCCCCTGCCGCGACGAAGCACGTAAGTCTATCTGGTGGGCCCGGAACTCTCCGGCGGTGTACTGCCGGTTCGGCTCAGGATCGCCATTAATTGCCCAAAGCCCCGGAAGGATTCACTGAATTCGCCCTTTCCATTCGGGGTCTTTCAGCGCCCATGTACCTCAAGACCTCGTCGAGCTTGCGAGTCACATCGGGCGGCCGGATCAGGTCCATGACGCCTGGCTTGTCAATCTTGGTCGTCCACGCAAGCTCATCTGCCGGCCGGCCAAGAAACTTCTGCGCCGCCTCGTCGAAGCGATTCACGCACCACGAACGGCTCAGGTACGGGCCGCTGCGCTCCGGGTTGGTGGCCGCATAAAGCCCGATCACGGGTATCCCAGCGGCAGTGGCCATGTGAACCGGTCCCGAGTCCGGGCTCACAAGTACGTCGGCGCGTTCGAGCAAGGCGTGCGTCTGCAGCAAGGTGACGCGACCGATCAGGTTGAGCAGTCGCGCATCGGCCGACTTCTCGATCTCCTGGCCCATCACGCGCTCCAACGCACTGGGCCCTCCGGTGAGCACGACGCGCGCGCCATGGACGCGCACCGCGTGATCCGCGACCTGAGCGTAATACTCCGCCCGCCAGTTGCAACGCGCGTGACTGGAACACGGACTGATGATGATTGTGGGGCGCCCATCGTCGACAATATGGGCGGCATACTCGCGTGCGTCTTTCGGGAGTGCGATGTCCCAGCGCAGCACCCGGTCCCGAACACCAAGCGATTCGGCAAATCCGAACAGGCTGTCGAGCACGTGTTCGCGCTCGCGCGGCGCGATGCGATGGGTGGTGAACAGCCATTGCAGCTCGCGCGCCCGTGCCCGGTCGAAGCCGAGCCTGACGCTCGTTGGTATTTGCGTGCTCAGGAGGCTGGCACGGATGGAGAGCTGCATGTGCAACAGCAGATCGAAATGCCGCTCCACCATCAGCGCGCGAAAGCGGCGCAGTTCGCGCAAGTTGTGGCGCTTGTCAAAGATGATAAATTCGATTTCGGGGACGAGCCCGAGCAGTTTGGCTTCAACTTTGCCGATGATCCAGGTGAAGCGCGTCTGCGGCCACGCCTGCTGCAACGTGCGCACGACCGTCAATACATGGCATGAATCACCGATGGCTGACAGCCTCAGGATGCAAACGTCGCGCGGGATCTCGGAAAGAATCACTGGATTCGAATGACTTCCGATGCCGTTTTGCCCGGTTTGCTCACAACTGCTGTGCGTCTCACGCCGATGCAGGATGGCGCCATGCTATATGACGCCGTCCGGCTCAGCAACGCGGATCCGGCGCTGTTCGATACTCGCAACTGGATCGAGAAGGGCGGTGCCAAGCGCACTCCGGCAGGCCGCGGCGACACGATCTTCATTGAGCCTGTCGGTCATTCCTGGGTGCTGAGACACTATCGCCGTCATGGCCCAACCTACGTCGCCAATCTGATCACCGAGCAAATCGCGGGCGCATGGCGCGCCGCAATTCTTGCGCGCCTCAAACGTTCTCTCGAAAAAAAGATTACGCGCGACGGGCCGGCAGGGCGCTTTTCGACTCCAGAGTGGACCGCAATCGAGCAGGCATACGACTCGCAGTCGGCTTTACCTGCCAAAGTGACCCCGTCGCAAGATTCCTCCATTTCGCACCGACTATTCAGCTGGTGCCGCTCGCGTTGGTGATGTTGCTCCGGCGTGGGCTGCGCGAGGGCAGCGCCGTCATTTGTCAGAGGCACCTTGCGCGGCAGGCCGCTTGTGCTTGCGCCAACTTTGCCGCTACACCACCGCCAACCCGCGGGCTTCCTTGATCGGCTGCCCGGCAGGTTTCAGCTTCGCCACACGCCGGTCGCCGTCGAGGCTGGTAAGACGGTTCGAATCCCTCTGGGAGCGCCAATTCACCTGCTCTTACCCGGGTCTCAGGAGGCGTCCGTGTAGTTTGGACGGTCGATCCGACCGCTACAAAAATGCACCGACATCGCGCCTGGCATCGACCATTTTCGCTGCGCAAGTTTACTGGATGAAAAGATACCCGTTGGTCGCCACGGCTGCTGTCTCGGTCACTCCCGTAGCGGATACACCGTAGAGGTCGACCAGCACGTC
>JANPCY010000208.1:0-5629 GCA_031431175.1 Steroidobacteraceae bacterium
GATCTCGAAGTTGACGCGGAAGCCCTCGTGCGGATCGAAACGCGCCCACTTGTCGCCGTCCTCGACCTCAACGCGGCGCCGCACGCGCACGAAGCGCTTCGCTGCGCTCTGATCCTCGATGCCGGCCGACTGGATCAGGAAAACGAAGGGGCCCGCACTGCCGTCCATGATCGGCACTTCGCCCGCAGTCAGTTCGATGAAGCAGTTGTCGATGCCGTGCCCGGCGAACGCCGACAGCAGGTGCTCGACGGTCGAGACGCTGGCCTCGCCGACCGCAAGGGTCGTGCCGAGATTGGTTTCCGTCACGCTGGTCGCGCGCGCCGGGATATCGGCGGGCGGATCGAGAACGACGCGCCGGAACACAATACCGGTATTGGGCGGCGCGGGCCTGAGCACCATCAGGACCTTGCGGCCTGTGTGCAGCCCGATGCCGCTCGCGCGTATCGAATTACGTAGGGTTCGTTGTAGAGCCATCGGTCGCCTTGGGGCCGGAATCTAGCACATCACCCGGTTCGACAGGCCGCCGGCCAGCGGAGAAAGGCCGGCGGCTATCGCCCCGGATTCATGACGGAGGGTCGCGGCTGCTTGCAGCGCGCGCGCGCGCAGCGCGGCGGCCGGTCGCCGAACGTCGCGCCCGCAGCCGCATGCGCGCGGCCCGCAGGCCTCGTCCTTCGTTCGCCCGGATCACGGCGGCGTCAGTCGGCCTGACGACGCAGGAATGCCGGAATGTCGAGCACGTCCTCCGAGGTGAAGTCGGTCCGCAATCCGTCGCCGACCGCGCGTTTTGTCTGGCGCTGAATCGCCGGCCGGTCGAGGTGGCTGTAATCGGGCGCTGCCGCCCTGCCACGACCACTGACCAGCTTGACGTCGCCAGGACGCCGCGCCACGCCCGTCGTTGCGCCCGGCGCTGCGACCGGTGCCGTGCCCTTGACCTGGACGCGGCCGAGACCGGTCGCGACCACGGTAACGCGCAACTCGCCTTCCAGTTTCGGGTCGATGACAGTGCCGACCACGACGGTCGCATCGTCGGCCGCGAACTGCTTCACGGTGTTGCCAACCTCCTCGAACTCGCCGATCGACAGGTCGAGACCTGCGGTGACATTGACGAGGATGCCGTGCGCACCCGCCAGATTGATGTCCTCGAGCAGCGGGCTCGACACGGCCATCTCGGCGGCCGCACGTGCGCGATTCTCTCCGGTGCCGACACCGGAGCCCATCATCGCGACCCCGGTCTCGGACATCACGGTTCGCACGTCGGCGAAGTCGACATTGATCAGGCCCGGCCGTGTGATCAGCTCGGCGATGCCCTGCACGGCGCCCTGCAGCACCTCATTAGCGCGCTTGAACGCCTCCAGTAGCGTCGTCGAGCCACCCAGCACCGTCAGCAGCTTCTGATTCGGGATCGTGATCAGCGAATCAACGTGCCGCGACAACTCGGCGATGCCGTTGTCGGCAATCGACTGGCGCTTGCCGCCCTCCATCGTGAATGGCTTGGTGACGACCGCAACCGTCAATATCCCGAGTTCGCGCGCGACCTGCGCGACTACCGGCGCCGCGCCGGTGCCGGTGCCGCCACCCATGCCTGCCGTGATGAACAGCATGTCGCAGCCCTCGATCAGCTCGATGATCCGGTCGCGATCCTCCATCGCCGCCTGCCGGCCGACCTCCGGGTTCGACCCGGCGCCGAGGCCCTTGGTGATGTTGCATCCGATCTGCAGCGAGCTCTTCACCTGCGAGTGCTTCAGCGCCTGCGCGTCGGTGTTCACGCAGATGAACTCGACGCCCTCGATGCCGCACTTCGCCATGTGCGACACGGCGTTGCCGCCGCCGCCGCCCACGCCGATCACCTTGATAACAGCCGTCTGGCTGTATGTATCCATCAGTTCAAACATGTCCGCTCCTCCGCTAGAAATATCCCTGGAACCACGATTTCATTCGCTCAACTACCGACTTGACTCCGTCGCCGACGAGTTTCGGCGCCCGTTGGCCGAGATTCGCCCGGCCGTAAAGCAGGAGACCCACGCCAGTCGCGTGGATGGGATTGCGCACGACATCGCCGAGGCCGGTCACGCCCTGCGGGCTGCCGAGCCGTACCGGCATGTGGAAGATTTCCTCGGCCAGCTCGACCGCTCCTTCCATCTTTGCGCTGCCGCCGGTCAGCACCACGCCGGCCGCAATCGCCTCTTCGAATCCGGAACGCCGCAATTCGTCGCGGATCAAGGTGAACAGCTCTTCGTAGCGCGGCTCGACGATCTCGGCGAGCGTCTGGCGCGCGAGCCGGCGCGGCGGCCGGTCGCCGACACTCGGAACCTCGATCGTCTCGTCCGGATTCGCGAGCTGCGACAGCGCACAGGCGTAGCGGATCTTGATTTCCTCCGCATACGGCGTCGGCGTACGCATCGACACCGCGATGTCATTCGTGACCTGGTCGCCGGCGACCGGTATTACTGCGGTGTGGCGGATCGCCCCGGTCGAGAAAACGGCGATATCTGTGGTGCCGCCGCCGACATCCACCAGGCAGACGCCGAGGTCCTTTTCGTCGTCGGTAAGCACCGCGAATGACGAGGCGAGCTGCTCGAGCACGATGTCCTCGACCTCAAGCCCGCAGCGTTGCACGCACTTGACTATGTTCTGTGCCGCGCTCTCGGCGCCAGTGACGATGTGCACGCGCGCCTCGAGCCGCACACCTGACATGCCGATCGGCTCGCGGATGCCCTCCTGGCCGTCGATGATGAATTCCTGCGGCAGCACGTGCAGGATCTTCTGGTCGGCCGGGATCGGCACGGCCTGGGCGGCGTCCATGACCCGCGCGACATCGCCGCCGGTGACTTCCTTGTCCTTGATCGCGACGATGCCGTGCGAATTGAGGCTCCTGACGTGACTGCCGGCGATGCCGGTGAATACCGAGCGGATCTCGACGCCCGCCATCAGCTCGGCCTCCTCGATTGCGCGCTGGATCGACTGCACCGTCGAGTCGATGTTGACGACCACGCCCTTCTTCAGTCCGCGTGACGGATGCGAGCCGAGGCCGATCACCTCGAGGCTGCCGTCGGCGTGCCTTTCGCCGACCATGGCGACGACTATCGACGTGCCTATGTCGAGCCCGACGATCAGATTCCGGTCGGAACGCTTAGCCATCGGTCACTGAATCCCCGGTACTGTGGCTGGCGAGAGCGGCAGCCGCGGCGCGCGCCGGCTTGCGATTGGACCGCCAGCCGATGGAAAATCCGTTCGAGTAACGCATGTCCACGTAGGCGATTTCCGCAGCGCGTCCCGCGATGACCTGGGCGGCGACCTGCACCAGACGGTCCATCCGCTCGTCGACCTGACGACGCCCGAGGCGCACGGTCACGCCGTTCGACAGGTCCATTTCCCACGCGCCGCGCGCGTCGAGACGCAGCGCCGCGACCCGCAGCCCCTGCTCGACCAGTCGTCCCTGCATTGCGAGGTAGCGCTGCGCGACCTGCCACTCGCTGCCCTCCGGGCCGTCGAGTCGTGGCAGTTCAGGCGGCACGTGGCGCACGCCATTGGCGAACAGTTCGCCGCGCGTATTCAGCAGCCCGTCGTCGCCCCAGCGCGCAGCAGCCTGCTGCTCGACGATTTCCACCTGTATGCGGTCCGGCCACAATCGCTGCACGCGGGCGCGGTCGACCCACGCCAGCGCCTCGACGGCATTGCGGAGCCGATCGAGGTCGGCGCTGACAAAGCCGCCTTTCAGCGCGCCACGCGCTGCCTGCTCGACTTCGACCGCCGAAACGCGCTGGAACGGGCCGTCGATGATGATGCTGCGCACCGGCTGGTCGAGGCCGGTCGCGAGCAGCGTCGCTACTGCTGCGAGCGCGAGCAGGGCACCGGCCAGGCGCCCGGCGCGCGGCCACTCGAACTCAGGCAGCTCGAAGCGCCGGCCTGCAGCCTTGTGGCGATTGCGCTTGCGTATCAGTCCCATGTCCGTTCAGGTCCTCTCGCGCGCGAAGCTGGTCTCAAGGATCCGCCACACGAGCTCGTTGAAATCGACGCCCGCCGCGGCGGCTGCCATCGGCACCAGGCTGTGGCTCGTCATGCCGGGCACGGTGTTGATTTCCAACAGCAACGGAGTGCCCTCTGTTCCCATCACGAAATCCACGCGCCCCCAGCCGGCGGCAGCAGTCGCCGCAAAAGTCGCGAGTGCTGCCGCCTGCATCGCAGCCTCGCCCGCGGCCGGCAGGCCACAGGGAATGAGATAGCGAGTGTCCTCCGCGAAATACTTCGCCTGGTAGTCGTAGAAACTGCGCGGTGTCTCGATCCGGATTGCCGGCAGCGCCTTGCCCTGCAGTATCCCGACGGTGAATTCGCGCCCGGTGATCCAGCGCTCGGCGATCACGACCGGATCGAGCGCCGCCGCCGTGCGCCAGGCCGTTGGCAGTTCGGCGGCCGACTCGACACGGCTCATGCCGACGCTCGAGCCCTGGCTCGCCGGCTTCACTGCGATCGGCAATCCGAGTTCCTCGAGCGCGCGTGGAAAATCCGCGGCACCGGTCAGCAGTATCCAGGGCGGCGTCGCGACACCGGCGGCCTGTGCGAGTTGCTTGGTGCGCAGCTTGTCCATGCCGACCGCAGAACCGAGCACGCCGCTGCCGGTGTACGGCACACCCAGCCATTCGAGCGCGCCCTGCACGGCACCGTCCTCGCCACCCGGTCCATGCAATGCGATCCAGACGCGCTCGACGCCGGCGGCAACGAGTTCCGTCAACGGTTTCTCGGACGGATCAAAGCGGATCACGTTCACGCCGCGCTCGGTGAGTGCCTGCAGCACTGCGTTGCCGGTCAGCAGTGAAATCTCGCGCTCCGCCGAATGGCCGCCCATCAGCACGGCGACCTGCCCGAACTCCAGCGCATCGGTCACCCGGCGGAATTCGCTGCCGGTGGCGCGCAGGCGGCTCATGCGGCCTCCCCGATCATGCGCACTTCCGGCATCAGCCGGACGCCGTGAACTCGTTGCACCGTTTCCTGCACGTGGCGCACGAGCGCCTCGAGATCCGAAGCGGTCGCCTGGCCGTCATTGATCATGAAATTGGCGTGCTTGGTCGATACCGAGGCACCGCCGATGCGGTGGCCCTTGAGACCGGCTGATTCGATCAACTGCGCGGCGTATCCGCCGGGTGGATTCGTGAACACCGAGCCGCAACTCCATTCACCGATCGGCTGGGCCGCATGGCGGCGCTCAAGCAGCCTGCGGATGGAATCGGTGCTTGCGTCAGGGCGCGACTCAAAGCGGAAGGTCGCCGCCAGGAACCACTCACCCGCAACCGGCGGCGTCACGCTGCGATAGGCATGGCGATATTCGGTGGCCGCGCGCTTGTGTCTTTCGCCGCTGCGGTCGATGACCTCGACTTCCACGACAAAGGGCCAGGTCTCGGCACCCCAGGCACCCGCATTCATCGCGAGCGCGCCACCGATGGTGCCGGGAATGCCCGCGAAGAAATCGGCGGGGCCGAGCTGCCACTTCGCGCATTGCCGCCCAAGCCGTGCGCAGGCGACGCCGGCCTCGGCGCGCACCATCAGATCGCCGACGCGCTCGAGCGCATTCAGGATCCCGTGAACCGAGACCACGACGCCGCGGATGCCGCCGTCGCGCACCAGCAGGTTGCTG
>JANPCY010000209.1:0-1854 GCA_031431175.1 Steroidobacteraceae bacterium
CGCGATCTGGGCACCAGTCTCGTCATCGTCACCCACGACACACAGCTCGCCGCGCGCATGGATCGCGTGCTGACGCTGGAAGAGGGATTACTGCTCGAACGCACCGGCTGACACCGCAATGCGGTGAACCTGGCCGATAGATGATCAGCGCTGGCCCCTGACGGATGATCCTCGATGCCCTGGCTCGTGCTGGCCTTCTGTGCCGGCGCCGCCGCCGTTCACTTGCTTCCCGAGCTGCCGACGCAGGGCGGCCTGCTGGGGATAGCCATGGCCGGAATGCTGGTGCGGCGCAGCTGGCCGGTAGTCGCGACGCTGCTGCTCGGACTTGCCTGGACCGCACTCGGAGCAGGGCGAATTGTTGCAAACGACTGGCCATGTGCACGCGATCGCGAGGTCGTTGAACTGCATGGGGTCGTGAGCGCTCCGGCCACCACGCGCGAAGGACGCGTCGAATTCGACATTCGTGTGGTCGATCCGGCCGGATCAGACGCGCCTTCGGATCTGCGGCTCAGCTGGTACGAGGCAACCGCGATTCCGATGCCGGGCCAGCATTGGCGCATGACGGCACTGCTGCGCTGTCGCAACGGCTTTTCGAATCCGGGAACGCCAGATCGGGAACTCGAGTTGCTGCGGCAGGGAATCAGCGCCACCGGATATCTTGTTGGCGAATCTGCGCCGATGCTACTGGCAGACCTGCCATGGCAATACCCGGTGCAGCGGCTGCGGGCGCGGATTGCTTCCGATATCGGTGCGTCGTCTTCATCCAGCGCCTCGGCAGCGATACTGCAGGGCCTCTCGGTGGGCGTGCGTGGCAATGTGCCCGAGAAACTGTGGGAGGCGTTTGCCGCGACCGGGATCGCGCACCTGATGGCTATCTCGGGGCTGCACGTCACCGGTTGCGCGCTGCTTGCGCTGCTATTGCTGCGGGTCGCCTGGCGGTTCCCGTGGCTCAGGCCGCGGCGCGGCAGGATTGCCATCGAGATGGCCGTCGTGGTGATGACGACGATTGCCTATGCCGCACTCGCGGGTGCTTCACTGCCGACACTGCGGACGCTCGTCATGGTCGGAATCGTTTCATGGCAGCGGGTGTTGCGGCGCGCCATGCCGGTGCACCTGTCATTGGCGCTCGCGGCCTTGCTGCTGATTGCAGCCGACCCGCTTGCCGTGAGCTCGACCGGATTCTGGCTGTCATTCGTGGCAACTGCTGCCTTGCTGTCCCTGATCGACGCGGGGCCCGGATGGCTGGGCCGGCTGTCGGCATTCCTGCGCGCACAAGCGGCGATCCTCTGGCTGCTGACACCGGTACTGGCTGTCGCTTTCGGCCGGCTCTCATTCGTTGCGCCGCTGGTGAATGCAATCGCGATACCGGTTTTCAGCTTGGTGATGCTGCCCGTCATCCTGCTGGCTACGGTGCTCACCGCGCTTTGGCCCGGCAGCGCTGCCGGTATCTGGCAGGCGCTTGGCGCCGCTCTTGACGCAACCTGGCCGTGGTTGATCGCGGCAAGCCAGCTGGAATTCGCGACCTGGTGGCCGGCTGCGCAGCCCGTGACACTCGTCATCACGGCCGGCGCCACTGCATTTGTTTCGCTATTGATTCCGTTGCGCGGCCTTCGCATCGCAGCGGCTGTGATGCTGATGGCGGTCGTGTTGGGACGCGGGGAGCGGCCGCTTGAGAATGCCTGGATCCTGACCGTGCTCGATGTGGGGCAGGGTCTCGCAACCGTCGTACAGACCCGCAACCACGTGCTCGCCTTTGATACCGGCCCACGCTGGCGCAGCGGTTCCGCCGCCGCACGCGTCTCTTTGTTGCCCTGGTTGCGCGCCCAGGGAATACGCCGCATCGACCGGCTGGTA
>JANPCY010000210.1:0-4082 GCA_031431175.1 Steroidobacteraceae bacterium
ATAGCGCTCCAGGCCCTCCACGGTGGTGGTCACCATGTCGCCTCCCAGCGCCGTGGAAATCACATCCTGAAGGTCGCCCACGGCGAGTCCGTAGCGGGCAAGCGCCATGCGGTCGGGCTCGATGTCGATGTAGTAGCCGCCGGTCAAGCGTTCGGCAAAGGCGCTGGTCGTACCCGGTACCGTCTTCACCACCGTCTCAACCTGCTTCGCCACGCGCTCGATCTCCGCCAGGTCCTTGCCGAAGACCTTGATCCCGATCGGAGTGCGGATGCCGGTGGACAGCATGTCGATGCGCGCCTTGATCGGCATGGTCCACGCATTCGCGATCCCCGGGAACTGCAGCGCCTGGTCCATCTCGGCAATGAGCTTTTCCATCGTCATGCCCGGGCGCCATTCGCTCTCGGGCTTCAGGTTGATCACCGTCTCGAACATCTCGGTGGGCGCCGGATCGGTGGCGGTGTTGGCGCGTCCCGCCTTGCCGAACACTGAAAGTACTTCCGGAAAGCCCTTGATGATTCGGTCCTGGGTCTGGAGAACTTCTGCCGCCTTGGTCACCGACAGCGACGGCAGTGTGGTGGGCATGTAAAGAAGCGTCCCCTCGTTCAGCACCGGCATGAATTCGGTGCCGAGCTTAATCGCCGGATAAGCGGTGATTCCAAGCACGACGATGGCGGCTAGGATCGTGAGCTTTCGCCAACGCAGAGCGGCACCGATGATCGGCCGGTAGCCCCAGATGAGAAACCGCACCAGCGGATTCTTCTGCTCCGGCGGAATGCGGCCACGGATGAACAGCAGCATCAGCACGGGCACCAGCGTGATCGACAGCAACGCCGCCCCCGCCATGGAGAAGGTCTTCGTGAAGGCGAGCGGCTTGAACATCCGCCCCTCCTGCGCTTCCAGCGTAAAGACGGGCAGGAACGACACGGTGATGATAAGCAGGCTGAAGAACAGCGCTGGCCCAACTTGCTTGCATGCGTTGATGATGGCCTCGACCCGCGACTCGCCGGGTTGCAGCCGCTCCAGGTGCTTGTGCGCGTTCTCGATCATCACGATCGCGGCGTCCACCATGGCGCCGATGGCGATGGCGATGCCGCCGAGGCTCATGATGTTCGAGTTGAGCCCCATCAATCCCATGACGATGAACGCGATCAGCACGCCGATTGGCAGCATGACGATCGCCACCAACGCGCTCCGGGCATGGAACAGGAACAGGACGCAGACCAGGGCGACGATCAGGCTTTCTTCGATGAGCGTGCGGTTGAGATTCTTGATGGCGCGATGGATCAGATCGGAGCGGTCGTAGACCGCCTGGATTGACACCCCTTCGGGCAGGCCGCTTGAGATCTCGGAGATCTTGGCCTTCAGGTTGTGGATCACGTCCTGGGCGTTCTGACCAAAGCGCGCCACGGCGATGCCGCCCACCACCTCGCCCTCGCCGTTCAGTTCCGTGATTCCGCGGCGCTCCTCAGGCACCAGTTCCACGCGCGCGATGTCCCGCACGAGCACCGGCGTGCCGCCCTCGGCCTTGACTACGAGCGTTTGCAGGTCTTCAATGCCGCGCAAATAGCCGCGGCCGCGCACCATGTATTCGGTCTCCGTCAACTCGATCACGCGTCCGCCGACGTCGCGATTGCTGTCGCGAATCACCTGCATCACCTTCATGAGCGGCACGCCATAGGCCTGCAGCAGTCGCGGGTTGACCGTCACCTGGTACTGCTTGACGAAACCGCCAACGCTGGCGATCTCCGAAACCCCTTGCGCCTTGGTAAGTTGATAGCGAATGAACCAGTCCTGGATCGTGCGTAATTCCTCCAGCGTGCGGTTTTTCGCCAGGACCGCGTATTGGTACACCCAGCCCACGCCGGTCGCGTCCGGTCCGAGTGAGGCCGTGACGCCGCGCGGCAGGCGCCCGGAGACGTAATTGAGGTACTCGAGGACTCGCGAGCGGGCCCAGTAAATGTCGGTCCCGTCTTCGAAAATGATGTAAACGAATGAGGCGCCGAACACCGAAAGCCCACGCACGACCTTGGACTTCGGCACCCCGAGCAGCGCGGTCGTGAGCGGATAAGTAACCTGGTCCTCGATCACCTGCGGTGCCTGGCCGGGATATTCGGTGTAGACGATGACCTGGACGTCCGAGAGGTCGGGGATCGCGTCAACCGGCGTCGTTGCAACCGAATACACGCCCGCTGCAACGATGAAAAACGTTCCGAGCAGGACGATGAAGACATTGCGTGCCGACCATTCGATGATCCGGTTCAGCATGTCAGTGCCCCTCGTGCCCCGGAGGGCTCGCCGGCGCGGATTCCGCTGCGCCAGACTCGGCATCAGCGCCGTGGCCGCCATGCCCGCCGAATGTTTCAAGAGCCGCCTTGAGGTTGCTTTCTGCGTCGATCAGGAAGTTGGCGCGCACGACGACCTGCTCTCCCGCCTGCAGGCCTTCCGTTACCTCGATGTAGCCATCGGCCCGCATGCCGAGTTTGACCGTACGCGGTTCGAATAAGCCCTCGCTGCGACGCACCAGGACCATCTGGCGCGTACCGCTGTCCAGCACTGCGGATTCGGGCACGGCCAGCACCTCGCCGTGCGCGTGGCCGCTAGCCAGCTCGACATTGGCGAACATCGCCGGCTTGAGCAGACCGCCGGGGTTGACGAGTTCGATGCGTACCTTTGCGGTGCGGGTCCCGGTATCGACGGTCGGATAGAGAAATACGACCTTGCCCGAGAAGGGCTTGCCCGGATAAGCGACGATGTCGAGCCTCGCCTCCTGGCCCAGACGCACGAGACCGATGTCCTGTTCAGAGACTTCGGCGAGCAGCCACACCGAGGAAAGGTCGGCGATCTCGAACAGGACCTCGCCGGGCATGAAACGCATACCCTGGACACCAGGCTTCTGCAGCACGACGCCACTTGCGGCCGAGCGGTAAACGAGCAGCCTGCTGGCCTTCCCGTCGCGCTGAATCGCCTCCAGTTCCTGGTCCGAGACCTCCCAGTTTCGAAGGCGACGCAGCGCGTCCCCGGCCATCCTCTGCATCATGGCCTGTGCCTCGGAATCGCCGTCCTTCAATTCGCTGGCGCCGCGCAGCGCAATCAGGTACTCCTCCTGCGCAGTCACGAGATCGGGGCTGTAAACTTCCATCAGCGGCTGGCCGCGCATGACCGATTGCCCGGTCGTGTTCACGTAGAGCTTCTCGATCCAGCCCTCGAAGCGCGGCGCCACCTGGTATTGCAGCCGTTCATTCGCCTGAATCGTGCCAACTGCGTGAATGCTGCGTTGCAGCTCCCGCAGCGCGGCAGGTTCGCTTCTCACGCCGAGAAGCTGGACTTTGTCCAGGCTGATCTTCACCGAGCCGGCGGCCATGTCAGGTTCCGGCTCATCGCCGTCGTAGACCGGGACATAGTCCATGCCCATGGGATCCTTCTTCGGCACGGGCGATGTGTCCGGCAGCCCCATCGGATTGCGGTAGAAGCGAACCTTGCGCTCTTCCCTCGCGCCCTCGACCACCTCATGCGGCGCCTGTGCCGCACTTCGCGTTCCCAGCCAGTATCCCGCAGCAATGCCGGCCACCACTATGAATGCAGCGGTTCCGATCCATGTCATTCGATTCATGATTCCACCTGTCCTGGTATCGTTCCCGTTGTCCGATTCAAAACGGCGCTTTTCCAGAGAGAAACTCGATCTCCGCCAGCGCCATGTTGTAATTCGAGAGGGCCGATGCGTAGCTGATCTCGTAATTGAGTACCGCCATCTGAGCATCGAGTAGCGTCAGAAAATCGACTCGATTAACCCGATAAGCGGAGAGTGATGACTCCACGGCAAGCCGAGCCTGCGGCAAGATGCCGGTTTCATAGAGCCGCGCTGATTTCAGGCTTTGCTCGGCGCTCGCCAGTTGCTGGCGCAGCTGTGAAGTCACCTCATTCAGTTGCGCCTGGTACATGTCCGTCGCCTGATTGTGCATCGCGATGGCTTCCGCGACGGCGGGGTCACGCTTGCTTTCCCGCCAGACCGGCAAGTTGAAGGCGACCGTAAGGCTCACCATGTCATCGCGGGGTGCTCCATTGAGCATGTCCTCGCGCAAGCC
>JANPCY010000211.1:0-9182 GCA_031431175.1 Steroidobacteraceae bacterium
CGTGTCCCTGCCATGGCCCTGTTCCGGGCTCATGTAGTAGGGCGTGCCAAATATCTCCCCGCCGCCGGTGATCGCCGCGTCGAGTTCGATCTGCTTCGACAGCCCGTAGTCAATCAGGGCGACCGAATTCTCGTCGCGCAGCATGACATTGCCGGGCTTCAGGTCGCGGTGCAGCACACCCGCGCCGTGCAGGACCACGAGGGCCTCGGCCATCTGCCGCAGGAATATCAGGGCCTGCAATGGCTGGATGACGCCCTTGATGCGGGTCCGCAGGTCGCCGAGCGGGAAGTACTCCATCACGATGAAGGCGTGGTCGTCGCTGACCCCGACGCCATGCACCCGGGCGACATTCGGATGCTTGATGTCCGCGGCGATCTGGTACTCGCGCAGGAAGCGGTCAAATGTCTTTTCGCCGGAGCCATTTTCCGGCGGCTGGCGCAAGACCTTCAGCACGACCTGTTCACCGGTCCGTTCGCTCTGCGCCAGGTACACGGACGACACCGGGTTTTCGGCAATCTGCTTGACGAGCCGGTAACCGCGGATCGTCGTATCGCCGAAGCGCGTCGCACGCGGCGAGTCATCCACGCGTGGCGACGGTGGCAGGGCCTGGCCCCGCCGCGACTGCGCCCCGCGCAGCGCCGCGATCAGCCGGGCGTGGTCGATCTTGTGCTTCGACAGGCAGGCATGCGCACCTGCCGCAATGGCGGCCTCTTCGGATTCCGCGGTCGGCGTCGACAGCAGGTAGATGACCGGTGGAAAGCCATTGCGGCGGCACAGATCACGCAACCACACCATGCCATGCGCGTCGCCCGGCGCGTCGCCCAGCAGCACCGCGTCGTAGGCGCTGCCGGAGAAATCGGCCGGCAACTTGCCACTCGCCACGGGATCGTATTCGGCGATGCTGGGCGAATCGAAGCCCGTCGCCACGTGATGCGCGAAAAGGCGCCGGTAAATACCCTGTTCGTCGATGATTAGAACGCGGGCCGTCATGCCGCTATTTTAGCCTGAGGGCCATTACGAGGTCGCCGACATTCGTGCCGGTGGATCCGGTGTAGATCAGATCGCCAGCGGCTTCAAGCAGGCTGCCGCTATCCGCTGCCTCGAGGCATTTTGCCGAGTCATAGCCGGCATCCCGCGCACGCGCCAGCGTATCGCCATCGACGATTGCACCGGCATCCTCGCTCGCGCCATCGCGCCCATCGGTTCCCGCAGCCAGGACGACGAGTTCCGGGTGATCGGCAATCTGTTGCGCCGCTGACAACGCAAAGTGCTGGCAACGTCCGCCGCGCCCGGGCCGCGCCGGAAGTCGCACCACAGTCTCGCCGCCCCAAAGTTGCAGATTCCAGGTGCCAACGGCGAACTCGTGGCATGCGGCGCGGGCCGCCGCTACCGCATCACCGGAAAGCCGCGCGGGTGAGCGCTGCGCATCGAGACCGCGCGTGCGCGCTGCGCGGAGCGCCGCATTCAGCGCATCGTCGAGGCAGCCAACCAGCGTGACGCGGCAGTTGGGGCTTGCCAATAGCCCCGATCCGACCACCGCCGGATCGTCGCCCGGCACGTCCGAGATCATCAAGCCCTCGACTTCAGAATTTCGAAACAGACGCGGCAGGCGGCCGGCCTTGACGAGGGACAGCGAGGCGCGCCCGGCATTTAGTGCCACGATGTCGACTGCCTCG
The DNA here is from genome assembly GCA_031431175.1 of Steroidobacteraceae bacterium. GTDB lineage: Bacteria > Pseudomonadota > Gammaproteobacteria > Steroidobacterales > Steroidobacteraceae > SCUD01. The sequence continues at coordinate 1,677 of JANPCY010000211.1, forward strand.
GAGTGGGCCCATTGGTTGAGCCGCTGCAGCTTGGCGAGTGTGACACCTGGTGCCAGCACCTCGAGAAGCGCCGATGCCCCGCCCGAGACCAGCAGCAGCACGCGGCTGCCCGCGGTAGTTGCGCCCGCGAATGCGAGCGCCGCGCTGCCTGCCGCGAGGCTACGCTCGCCGGGGACCGGATGGTCGCCCGCGAGGCAAGTGATGCGCGGGATCGCAATTAGTTCATGTGCCAGTCCATCGTCTGGCGCGATGACCAGACCGCGTACCACGCGCGCACCCAGTGCATCGAGCGCACCCTGCGTCATCGCCGATGCCGCCTTGCCGACCGCCAGAATGCTCACGGGCCGTTCGTCCCGGTCCGCGGCGAGTGCCGCACGCACGCGCCGGCGGCCGTCTACGGCAGACAACGCAGCCCGGTACAGATGCAGCAGAAGCTCGCGGCGTTGGTCGCTGTGCGCGCCGGCCATCGGCGCGCAGCTCAGACGGCGCGCGCTGCGCGGCCGCCCTGCAAATCCAGGAGGCGCTGCGCGCGCGCTCCGTCCGAACGATCGTGCTCGAGACGTGCGAGGTACTCGGTCGTGACGTCGCCCGTGACGTAATGCCCCGAGAAGCAGGAAGTATCGAAGGTCGTGATACGCGCGTGGTCGTGGCGACAGGCGACGACCAGATCGTCGAGATCCTGGTACATCAGCCAGTCAGCGCCGATGATCTTCGCCACCTCGTCTTCGCTGTGGCCGGCGGCTACCAACTCGGTAACGACCGGCATGTCGATGCCGTAGACATTGGGAAAGCGCACGGGTGGCGCCGCCGAGGCAAAATAGACCTTGCTTGCGCCAGCCTCGCGCGCCAGATCGATGATCTGCGCCGAGGTCGTGCCGCGAACGATCGAGTCGTCGACCAGCAGCACATTGCGGCCACGGAACTCCAGGTCGATCGCATTCAGCTTGCTGCGCACGGATTTCTGCCGCAGGTCCTGTCCCGGCATTATGAAGGTCCGCCCGATGTAGCGGTTCTTGACGAAGCCCTCGCGATACTTGACGCCGAGCGAAAGCGCCAATTGCAACGCGCTGGTCCGACTGGTGTCCGGTATCGGGATCACCACGTCGATGTCGTGATCGGGCCGCAGGCGCGCGATCTTGTCCGCCAGCTTCTCACCCATCCGCATGCGTGCCTTGTGCACCGAAATGTTGTCGATGATCGAGTCAGGACGCGCGAAATAGACGTACTCGAAGATGCAGGGCGTGTGCAGCGCCGCCGGCGTGCATTGCCTCGCATGCAGCTTTCCCTGCAGGTCGATGAAGATCGCCTCGCCCGGGCCGACGTCGCGAACCAGGTCGAAATCGAGCATGTCGAGCGCGACACTCTCGGATGCCAGCATCCACTCCGGCCCACGTGGTGTCTCGCGCCGCCCGAGCACCAGTGGCCGGATGCCATGCGGATCGCGGAACCCGATGATTCCATGGCCGACGATCAGCGCGACGGCCGCATAACCACCCCGGCAACGGCGAAAAACGGCCTCGAGCGCCCGGAAGACGTCGGCCGCCGCCGGCCGCGCGGCGGTCGAGCGCTGCAGTTCGCTTGCGAACACATTGAGCAGCACTTCCGAGTCCGAGCGCGTGTTGAGGTGGCGGCGGTCCTCCGCGACCATTGTGCGCGTCAGCTCATCGGCATTCGTCAGGTTGCCGTTGTGGCCGATGCCGATGCCGAATGGGGCGTTCACGTAGAACGGTTGCGCTTCGTCGGCACTGTCGCAGCCGGCGGTCGGGTAACGCACATGGCCGATGCCTGCATGGCCGACCAGCAGGCGCATGTCCCGTTCGCGGAACACGTCGCGGACCAGGCCGGTGTCCTTGCGCGAAAACAGCGCGCGATCGTCCATTGTCATGATGCCCGCCGCATCCTGACCACGGTGCTGCAGCACCGTCAGCGCATCGTAGATTCTCTGGTTGACCGGGCCCGTGCCGACCATGCCGATGATGCCGCACATGGCCTCAGCTCCCCGGGGTCTTGGCGGCTCGTTCCAGCAAGGTGGCGGCGGCCGGCTCGGCATAGCGCTCGAGCCAATTGGCGACGGCTTCGGCCACCGCCATGGAATTCGCTTTCTGCCACCACGGTTCCAGATCGAGATTGACCGCTCTGCCGCCGATCACCAGCAGGCCGATCACGACGGCGGCGCGCATCAGCCCGAACAGGCCTCCGAACATGCGGTCCATCGTTGCGAGACCCGTGGCGCGGTGAACGAAGTGCGCCGCGATGGCACCGACCGCTGTGCCAGTCAGCACAGTCAGGAACAGGACAATCGCGCGGCCCGTCCACTCGCGTATGCCCGGTTCCGCGAGCGTGCCGCCCAGCCAGGGATAAGTCAGATAGGAGTAGTGCCAGGCGAGCCACAGGCCGATCAGCCAGGACATCAGCGAAATGGCTTCGCGCACAAATCCGCGCAGGCAGCCCAGAATGAGCGATATCAGCAGGATGACTGTGAAAAAATAGTCAGCGCCATTCATCGGGCCGTGGCTCCAGCGGGGCGAGCGGCATTCTAGCCGAACATTGCAAGAGGAACCTCGGATTTGCTGGCACGAATTCGCGTTGCAGCCGGACGCGTTTCACGGGTGCGGAGCGACCACCGGCTGGAAGCCGTCACTACGCAGTCGCTCGGCGATCGCAACCGCGCGCGCGCGGTCCTGTTCCGGTCCGACACGGACCCGATGCAGCAGCTGCCCGCCGGCCCGGTACTCGAGCACGAATGCCGAATAGCCGCGCGACCGGAGCCTGGCAACCAGTCCGTCGGCCTTGCTGCGACTGGAAAACGCGCCAAGTTGCACGGCCCACGCCGCTTGCGAGGCGGATGCTGGCCTGGCCGGCTCGACGGTTTTCGGCGCCACGGGCGCCGGTTTTTCCGGCTTGGACTGGACGATTTCAGGCTCCGGCACCAGGCCATCGTTTTCCACGGTCGCTGCTGCGCCGTCCAGCATGATCTCGACGCTCTTCATGTCCGCTGCCGCGGGCTGGTCGCGCGCGGTGCCGGGGCCTTTCAGTAGCGCGGGCACGAGGAGCACGATCAGCACCACCAATACCAGCGCTCCAACCAGTCTTTCACGAATCCTGAGGTCCATTGCGACCGAATTGTAAACCGAGATGTGCCAGGGCAGGACCAACCGTATGAAATGAACCGAACACCAGAATGCGGTCACCCTTCCCGCAAGCCGCAGCTGCGTGCTTGCATCCGGAAGCGACGCTATCGGCCGTCAAGACCGGCCCACTTGTTCGCATTGCGATTCGCGCTGCGAGCTCCGATTCTGGCAAAGATCGCGGCCCGTCGAGCCTGACAGCGACCCATTCCTGCACCTGGCCCAGGAGCGCCGACACGATGCCGTCAATGTCCTTGTCGGCCAGAATGCCGCAGACCGCGACAGTGCGGCCGCCGGTCTGGCGGGCAGCGAGACTGGCGGCGAGCGCAAGCGCAGCGTCCGGGTTGTGGGCCACGTCCAGAATCCACTCCGGATCCTTGCCGACGACCTGGAACCGGCCAGCGAGTAACACGCGTGCGAGTCCCGCGCGCACAGCGTCATCCGGAACCAGCAACTCCGGCTCCGCGGCCTCCAGCACCGCGAGCGCCGTGGCGGCATTTGCAAGCTGCATGCTGCCGGCGAGCGCCGGCAGAGGCAATTCGCGGCGGCGTGAACCCAGACCCAGGTAATCCCAGCCATCCGGACGCTCGACGAAGTCGAAATCCACGCCGATGCGCCGGAGACGCGCACCGCATCCGGATGCGACGCGTCCCACGCTCTGCGGCATGCTGCGCGATCCGAAAATCGCCGGTCGCTCTGGCCGGAATATGCCCGCCTTTTCGACGCCGATCTGCTCGACCGTGTCGCCAAGCCATTCGCGATGATCGAGTCCGACCGAGACGACGGCGGCGACATCGGCATTGAACAGGTTGACGGCGTCGAGCCGGCCTCCCATGCCGACTTCGAGCACGGTTACGTCGACGCGCTCGTGTGCGAAGGCGACGAATGCCGCCAGGGCATTCCATTCAAAGAATGAAAGCGAAACGTCACCGCGAGCCGCGTCAATCCGTTCAAACGCGGTCAGTAGCAGATCGTCTGCAATCTCGTGCCCGCGAATGTGGATGCGCTCGTGGTAACGGATGAAGTGTGGCGACGTGAAGAGGCCACAGTCATAGCCCGCTGCGGTCAGCATCGCATCGAGGTAGGCCGCGACCGAACCCTTGCCGTTTGTTCCACCGATGGTCAGCACGGTCGGCGGCCGCGCCAGCCCAAGACGCTGGAATACGACGCCGACCCGTTCGAGCCCAGGATCCACCACCCGTGGATGTGCGACCTGTTGCCATTCCAGCCAGGCCGCGACGGAATCGAATCGCACGCGTCCCTTAGCCGGAGACCGGCGGCAGGCGCAGCAGCATGCGCAGCAATCCCGCGATGCGGTCACGCAGGTCGCGGCGGTCGACGATCATATCGATCGCTCCGTGCTCGAGCAGGAACTCGCTGCGCTGGAAGCCCTCGGGCAGGGTCTCGCGGACCGTTTGCTGGATCACCCGCGGGCCCGCAAATCCGATCAGCGCGCGCGGCTCGGCGATGTTGACGTCGCCGAGCATGGCCAGACTCGCGGAAACTCCGCCGGTGGTCGGGTCGGTCTGCACCGATACGAATGGCAGCCCATGCCGCGCCAGTGCTGCAAGCGAGGCGCTGGTCTTGGCCATCTGCAGCAGCGACAACAGGCCTTCCTGCATGCGCGCTCCGCCGCTCGCCGAAAAACAAACGACGGGCATGCGGTGCTGGATGGCGTATTCGACACCGCGCACGAAACGTTCGCCGACCACCGAACCCATCGATCCACCCATGAACGCGAACTCGAAGGCGCAGGCGACGACCTCGATGCCATCGAGCGTACCAGCCATCACCACCAGTGCATCGCCTTCGCCGATCGTCTTCTGCGCCGCCGCCAGGCGGTCACGGTAGCGCTTGCTGTCGCGGAAGCGCAGCGGGTCCTCGGGCATCACGTCGGCGCCAATCTCACTGACAGTATCCGGGTCAAGAAACCGCGTCAGCCGGTCGCGCGCGCCGACCCGCAGGTGGTGGGCACACTTCGGGCAGACCTGGAGACTGCGCTCGACTTCGGGCCGATACAGCACCGAGTCGCAGGCCGGGCACTTCATCCACAGGCCTTCCGGGACGGAGCGCGTGCGCCGTTCTGTCTTGATGCGCGACGGGATGATCTTCTCGAACCAGGTCACGTCGGTCCCCGCTGACTCTGGCCGGCGATCATAGCCCATGGCGGAAGTAGGACAAATTCGGGTATCCCGAGGTCCTGCGCATAGCGCACGCCGGCCAGGTACAGGCCGTGGGCGGGCGCGGTGATGCCGGCGCGCGCACGGTCGCGGCTCGCCAGCGCCTCGGCAACCCACGCAGGCTTCTGTTCGCCCGTTCCGACTGGGTGCAGCGTTCCCACGATGTTGCGGACCATGTGGTGAAGGAATGCATTGGCCGTGACCTCAATCGTCACCAGCGGCCCGTCGGCAGCGACGCTGATCGTGTCGATGCGGCGCCGGGCCGTCTTCGACTGACATTCGGCTGCACGGAAAGCCGAGAAATCATGCTCGCCGACCAGCTGCTGAGCGGCCTCGTGCATCGTCGCTGCGTCAAGTTCGGTCCGCACCCACCAGACGCGCTCACGCAGCAGGGCGGGTCGCGTGGCGCGCTGCAGGATGCAGTATCGATAGCTGCGCGCCTGCGCCGAATGCCGGGCATGAAACTGCCCGTCAACCTCGACCGCCCAGAGCATCGCGATCTCTGGCGGCAGCTCGCCATTGGCGCCGAGTACCCAGCCGCGCATCGGGCGGTCGGACATGGTATCGAAATGCGCAACCTGGCCGGTCGCATGGACCGCCGCATCCGTGCGGCCGGCGCAGGTAACCGCGACGGGATGATTGGCAACGCTTCCAAGCGCGCGCTGGACCTGGTCCTGGAGCGTCGGCAGGCCGGGCTGCAACTGCCAGCCGGCAAAGCGCGCGCCGTCGTACTCCAGACCGACGGCGAGGCGTCGCCGCGCCCCGCTCACGCTCCCGGCAGCGAGTCGATCAGCCGGCGTGCTTCCTGCTTCTGCGAGGCACTACCCTCGGCCAGCACTTCCTGAAGGATATTGCGGGCACCGTCAGGGTCACCCATGTCCATGTAGGCGCGCGCCAGGTCGAGCTTGGTGCCCACTTCACTCATCGTGACGGGCTCCAGGTCGGGCAACTTCGGTACCTGTTCCGACGACAGGTGGGCGGCTGCCGCAGCAAGCGTATCGGCATCGTCCGAGGCACTACCGACATCCAGGTCGATGCCAGACAAATCCTTGACCTCCAGCGACGCCATCAATGCAGTGCGATCCAGATCCGACATCCGCGAAATACCGGTGGCGTCAGTCCGAGCCGGGGCAATCGGCATCACACGCGTACTCTCGTCTTGTGGCACCTCGCGCATCGTCTCGTCTGCCTGCGTGGGCTGAGCCGTGGCGTCATCCTGCGAGTCGGAGAGGTCGTCGAAATCACCGACATCAATGCCCAGGTCGTCGATCGCCATCTCCGCCGTTACATCCGCGGATATGTCAGCGGAGAAGTCCTTGCCACTGACGCGTTCACGGACTGTGTCGCTACCCCGCATGCGCAGCGCCGGTGTCTCCACCGTTGGAATTTCCGAAGACGGCAATTCGAGGGTCGGCATCTCGACCGTGCCGGGACCCTCGCGCGGGAAGATCTGCTGCGTCGTGCCGAGGACCTTTGGACCTTCATCCAGGTTGAAATCGGGAACTTCGCGTTCGCCGGTGACCGCTTGGCTGTCGCTGGCGGCCAGCATCTGACCGAGATCGAGGTCGATGCCTTCCTCCCCCGCGGGCGCTGACAGCAGATCGAAGTCAACCCGATCCTGGCCGCCTTCCAGGCTGACATCGACGGCGGCGGATTGCACGCCGCCGGCAAACAGCGCTTCGTCGGGCGCGAGCTGCCGGCCCATGATGACGACACGGTCCCAGTCACCGCCGGAGCCGATGGTTTTGCGCAGGTCACGCGCGACCTCGAGGAATGCCTGCGCGTTGCCGGCCACGAAGTGAATTTCGGCGAGTTTCAGCTTGAGGTCACTGCGGCCAGGCGACTGCTTGAGCGCCATCTTGACCAGGTCACAGGCCTGGTCATACAAGCCGTAGGCCATGTGGAAATCAGCTTCGGCTAGCGGGTCGGCCTGATCGAGATCCAGCACCGCCTCGGTGCTGAGCGTCTCATCCAGGTTGACCGCCGGCACGGCTTCCCGGACCGGGCGCTCGACCGGGCGCTCAATCGGGCGCTCAATCGGGCGCGCCCGTTCCTCGACGACGATGTCTTCCACATCGTTCGGCTCGAGCTCTTCCGTTTCACGCTCACCCAGAGCCGCACGATGTCATCGCAGCCTGACAAGACGCGAAGATCATCCCCGATGAAATCCGGCCACCGCTCGTCGTCGTTGCTGTACA
>JANPCY010000212.1:0-1541 GCA_031431175.1 Steroidobacteraceae bacterium
CAATCTGCCGTGCACCAGTCCGACCTTCAGTTCCGGAAACGTGGCGAGCATTCCCTGGTAGGTATCGATTGCGGTCTGCAATTGCAGCGTTTCCGATTCTTCTATCAGCGGACAAACCCAGTAAGCCTGCCGGCCGTCCAGGCAGGCGTCGCGTACCCGTTGGATCACCTCATTGCGCCGGGTGTCGGACAACAGCTTGGTCAGCACCGGCATCCTTCCGGGTGGCAGTTCGTCGATCACCGACACGTCGAGGTCGGCGTAATAGCTCATGGCCAGCGTGCGCGGAATCGGCGTGGCGCTCATCATGAGCTGATGCGGCTGGATCTGGCGATCGCCGCGGCTGCCTTTCTGACGCAGCGCCAGGCGCTGGTGCACGCCGAAGCGATGCTGCTCGTCGACGATCGCGAGGCCCAGTTTGCTGAACGCGACCTCGTCCTGGAACAGCGCGTGCGTGCCGATGGCGAGCGCCGCTTTTCCGGAGGAAATTTCCGAGAGCGCCTTGTCGTGCTCCTTTTTCTTCAGACTGCCGGCAAGCCAGACCACTTCGACGCCGAGCGGTGCGAGCCATGTCGTGAACTTGCGGAAATGCTGTTCAGCCAGGATTTCGGTCGGCGCCATCACGGCCGCCTGATACCCCGACTCGGTCGCCTGCAGTGCGGCCAGCGCGGCAACGATGGTCTTGCCGCTGCCGACGTCGCCCTGCAACAGGCGCTGCATCGGATGCGGCCGCGTGAGATCGGTGCGGATTTCCGCGAGTACGCGTGTCTGCGCACGGGTGAGTTTGAAGGGCACCGCAGCCAGCAGCACCCGCGACATGTTCGAATATTGCAACAGCGGGTGCGCGCGCACCCGGTTACGCCGCTCGTGATGCTGCCGCATCGACAACTGCTGCGCCAGCAGTTCGTCGAAATTGACCCGGCGCCAGGCCGGATGGGAGCCGTCGAGCAGAGCTTGCGCATCTGCGTCGGGCGTCGGATTGTGCAGCAGCCGGATCGCCTCATCGAGCGGCAGCAGTCTCAGTTTCTTTCGCACCGGCTCGGGCAATGCATCCGCCAGATCGGTTTGCGCCAGCGCGCGGGCTGCGAGTTTGCGCAGGACTTCCTGGCCGAGTCCCGCGGTCGTCGAATAGACCGGCGTCAACGCCTCCGCCAGCGGCACTTCGCCGCGCAGGACCCGAAAACGCGGATGGACCATCTCCGCGCCGAAGAATCCCTGGCGGATCTCACCCATCACCCGCACCTTCGCACCGGGCGCCAGCGCGTTCTTCTGGCTCGGATAGAAATTGAAAAAGCGCATCATGACCTGTCCGCTATCGTCTCCCACTTCGGTCACGAGCTGGCGCCGCGGACGGAATTTGATGTCGGTTTTGATGACCGTGCCTTCGATCTGCACGGTCTCGCCCGACAATGCATCGTGGATGGAAACGATGCGGGTCTCGTCCTCGTAGCGCAACGGCAGGTGCGTGACCAGATCCGAAAGCTTGTGCACGCCGATCCGCGCCAGCTTTTCCTGGACTGCCGGCGTGGCGAACGAGAGTGAGG
>JANPCY010000213.1:0-1825 GCA_031431175.1 Steroidobacteraceae bacterium
GAATGCGACCTCGTTGGCGCCACCGTGCTTGGGGCCGCGCAGCGCGCCAATTGCGCCGGCGATGCAGGAATACATGTCCGAGCCGGTGCCGGCGATGACGCGGGCTGCGAAGGTGGATGCATTGAATTCGTGTTCGGCGTAGAGGATCAGCGAAGTGTGCATGGCCCGGACCCAGCTGGCCGGCGGCGCCTTGCCGTGCAGCATGTGCAGGAAATGCCCGCCTGCGGAATCGTCGTCGGTCTCGACTTCGATGCGTCGCGCGGATCTGGCGTAGTGATACCAGTAGCAGAGCATCGACCCGACCGAGGCAACGAGCCGGTCCGCGATGCCCTGCGCGCCCGCAACGCTGTGCGCGAGGTCCTCCGGCGCCTCGCAGCCAAGCTCCGAGACGCCGGTACGCAGCACATCCATCGGATGCGTGCTGGCCGGCAGCAATTCGAGCACGGCGCGCAGGCGGTCCGAAAGCCCGCGCAATTCGCGCAGGCGTGCCTTGTAGGCGAGCAGTTCTGCAGGATTCGGCAGCTTGCCGTGCACCAGCAGGTAGGCGATTTCCTCGAATTCGCAGGTCTCCGCGATATCCAGGATGTCGTAGCCGCGGTAGTGCAGGTCATTGCCGCTGCGACCGACCGTGCAGATGGCGGTATTGCCGGCCACCACGCCCGACAGTGCGACCGATTTCTTCGGCTTGAATCCCGCGGTGCCCTCGGTTGCCATCATCAAGACTCCCGGCTGCCCTTGAAAAGTTGGTCGAGTTTCCGCTCGTACTCGTGGTAACCGAGTAATTCGTACAGTTCCGTGCGCGTTTGCATCTGGTCCACAACTGCGCGTTGCGAGCCGTCGCGGCGAATCGCGTCATAAACAGCGGCCGTCGCGCGGCTCATGGCGCGGAATGCCGACAAAGGATAGAGCACGAGCCGCAGGCCCGCGTCGCGTAGCTCCGAAACCGTGAACAGCGGCGTGCGGCCAAACTCCGTGATATTTGCGAGCACCGGCACGCTGACTGTGCGGGTGAACTGCCGGTACTCGTCAAGCGTTGTCAGAGCCTCGGCGAAAATCATGTCGGCGCCGGCCTCGACGTAATTCACGGCGCGCTCGATTGCGGCTTGCTGGCCTTCGACGGCATGCGCATCGGTGCGCGCCATGACGACGAAGCCCGCATCGGAGCGCGCATCGACCGCAGCGCGGATGCGATCCACCATTTCCTCGCTTGCCACCAGCGCTTTGCCGGGGCGGTGGCCGCAGCGCTTGGCCTGTACTTGATCCTCGATGTGCATGGCAGCGGCGCCTGCGCGGATCAGCTCGCGCGTCGCCCGCGCGATGGAAAACGCGGCGCCCCAGCCCGTGTCCGTATCGACGAGGAGCGGCAGTTCGCTCGCCCCCGTGATCCGGCGGACATCCTCGCAAACCTCATTGAGGGTCGTGACGCCGAGATCGGGCAGGCCGAAAGAGGCATTGGCGACACCGGCGCCCGAGAGGTAGATCGCCCGGAAGCCGCTCCTGGCTGCGAGCAATGCGCTGTAGGCATTGATCGCGCCGACGACCTGCAGCGGCCGTTCGCTTTCGACGGCGGCACGGAATCTGTGTCCGGCGGAGACGGTCGGCATTGTCTGATGATAACCAGTTGGCGGCCGCTATTGCGCCCAAACAACAACCGGAAGGGCCCGCGGGACACTCGATATACCCCAGCAGTATTGCGTGTTTGGCGCCGGGTGTTACCCTTGCGCGCAGCAAACGCGAGGAGTCCGACATGCCTGACTATCGCATCTGTCACTCAACAACCGCGTCTGCCGTGATCCTGGCCCTGGCCAGCGCCGCCGCAGCGGCG
>JANPCY010000214.1:0-1715 GCA_031431175.1 Steroidobacteraceae bacterium
GAATAGCGCTGCAAGTCGGTAGACGATGCCGCGCGACGGCCCGAGCGCGGAAGCGACTGTCTTCTTGCCCGGCGATGAGTCGGCGGGGATCAAGCGATACAGCACGCCGCCGGCCACACCCAGCAGGGCGTAAAGCAGGAACATGGCCTTGAGCGCCTCGAGCTGTGTCAGGCCGAACTCAACCAGATATTCTGGGCTGGCCGCCGCCAGCGATCCAAGCGCCGCTGCGAGCGCACCGATCAGGCCATAAACGGCGAACATGTGCGTGCGCCTGGAGTCTGCAACGGAATCTGCGAGCAGCGCGTGCTCCAGCGGCACGAAGATGCTGACGCTGCCGGACGATGGGTTAATGGTCCCGATGAATGCGACCAGCAGCAGCACCGCGTAGCTGTTGGATGCCGCGAATGCGAGACCGGTCGCGACCATCAGGGCCGAGGCCATGGTCAGGAGTCTGCGGCGTCCGGCCGTTGCGCCGAGCAGGCCGATGCCCAATGTCATCAATGCGGAGCCGCAGAGCGCCAGGGTCGCGAAGACGCCGACCTGGAAGGCGCCGAGTCCTAGCTCGGTCAGGTAGACGACCAGCAGCACGGCGACGAATCCGTCGCCGAAGTCCCTGATTGCGCGCGCAGCGTAAAGGCAGGTGGCGGGTCGAGGCATCGAGTTCAACTCGCGGATAGTTTACAGACAAGAAAAAAATGGTGCTTTGTCAATCTGTCGCATGTTGCTTTACACTTGTAGCGATCGCCGCTACACTCAATTCCATGATCAAGAGCTTCCAGCACAAGGGGCTGAAAGAACTCTTCTTGACCGGTAAGTCTGCCAAGGTTACTGCTGTTCTGCAGGAACGCTGTCTGCGGCGGTTGGACGCCCTTCAGCAGGCGGTCGTGCCGATAGACATGAATGTGCCGGGGTTTGATTTTCACACCCTGCGCGGTAAACCGAAACGCTACAGTGTCCACGTCAACGGACCTTGGTGCATTACCTTCGAGTTTGAAGCAGGGCATGCCTGGCGAGTGGATCTGGAGCAATATCACTGAGGGACGCTTATGCGCGAAGACATGGTCATCGATCAGCCGAACCGTTGCCCGACCCACCCGGGCGTACTGCTGCGTGAGGAGGTCTTGCCTGCGCTGGATTCGAGCGTGACGGACGCTGCCCGCAAGCTCCGAGTAAGCCGTCAGACTCTGCACCGTGTCCTTTCCGGCAAGATGGCGGTGACTCCCGAGATGGCTGTGCGACTCGGGAAGTACTGTGGCAACGGGCCGGGACTTTGGCTGCGGATGCAGGCCGCTTATGACCTCTGGCATGCCGTGCGGCGAATGAAGGGCGAGCTACGGCGGATTCCGCGCGCGGCATGAACCGGTAGCGGAGCGACCCGGGGCGATGAGCCAAAAAGAGGCCCGGCTTGCGCCGGGCCCCGGATACATCACTTGCAGGCAGCGGCCTCTTATGGACTGCTGGCCTTGATGTCCCACATGTAGTCGGCATGGGAGTCGCAGATGTCGGTGAAAGCGTCACCGAGAGCATTATCCTCAAAGGCCGTATTGATGGCCTCGCGGGCCTCCATCAGCGACTTCATGTCGGTCGCGGTCAACGTTTCAAGGCGCCTGAACTGGGCGCCGACGATGTGCTCGAGCCACCCCCAGGATTTCAGCTTGCCTTCGGCGACCATCTTGTCGTAGACAGGTGCGAAGACCAGCTCGACGAGCGCATCG
>JANPCY010000215.1:0-4886 GCA_031431175.1 Steroidobacteraceae bacterium
GATCGTGGTCGAGGCATTCTCTTCCGGCAACGTCTGCGCTGCAATCAATAGTGCCGGGTCCGCCTGCCGCGCGATCTCGATCAGGGCGCGGGCGGTACGGGTCGCGTGGCCGCAACCCTCGAACTCCGGCGCCGTGAAGTAAGCGATTTCCACCCGGCCATCCTGCGGCGGCTCCTTGAAGCCGCCTCCGCCCACGACGCTGCCCTCGATGATCGAGAGGTAGCCGATCCAGGGCGGGATGTAACCGACCCTCGGATACCAGGCGGCTGACATTTCGCAGGCGCTGCGGGCGAACTCGGGCAGCGAGAGGCCGAGATCGGCGGGAAAGCCGTCTTCTTCACAGGGCATGAGCCGGAGTATTTCTGTCAATCCGCGGCCTACAGCGACAGGATCGCGATGGCAGGGAAAACCGGCCATGCGAGATGCCGGCCGCGCGAGGCGGGCACCAGCATCGCGCCAACGCCCCACCAGGCAATGGTCCTCAGGTGCCACGCGAAGCGGAGCGTGCGGGCCTTGATTGTCGCCTGCTCAGGCAAGCGCATCAGGATAAATGTCTCGCCGAGTACCGAATGGGCGAGACTGACCGCGAGGGTCAGAAGGGCGGCGATGAATAGCCAATTCGAATGGTATACGCTCAAAGCAGCAGTTCCCAATAGCCGACATCCACCCATTTCCCAAATTTCCAGCCGACCTCCCGGAACTGGCCGATGGGCTTGAATCCCAGCTTTTCATGCAGCGCAATACTCGCCGGGTTTGGCAACGAAATGCCCCCGATCGTGCAGTGGAATCCACACGCACGCATTTCGTCGATCAGCGCGCGGTAGAGTTTGGTTCCCAGACCGCGGCCGTGGAACTCCGGTGCCAGATAGATGGTGCTCTCGACGGCGTAGCGGTAGGCGGAGCGCCGCTTCCATGAGGAAGCGTAGGCGTAACCAGCGAGAGTCCCGTCGACCTCCGACACGAGCCAGGGATTCTCGGCCGTCGTCCCGGCGATCCGCCGCGCCATCTCCTCATCCGCGACCGGTTGCTCCTCGAACGTGACCACGGTCTCGCGCACCTGATGGTTGTAGATCTCGGCGATGCGCGGCGCGTCGGCCGCCGTGGCAGGGCGGATCACTTGGCCTCCGGGCCGCTCCGGTAGAAACGGATATCCACTTTCTCGAGCGTCGCCATGCCTTCCTTGACGACGCCGTCGATGATCGGCAGGAAGGCCTCGATCTTCTGGATCGTGTCCACGATCTCGATGACAATCGGCAGGTCCGCCGAGAGGCGCAGCACCTTGGCGGTGTGCATCCGGCTGTGTGCGCCGAAACCGCCGAGACCGCGCAGCACCGTGGCACCAGCGAGGCCCTGCTCGCGCGCCTTGCGCACGATCCATTCATAGAGCGTCCTGCCCTCAAAGCGGTCGGACTCGCCGATGAAGATCCGCAGCAGGTGTCCTTCGTGCGGGAGAATCATGGCTTCAGTTCCTTACCCAGGCATAGCCGAGCCACGCGGCGCCGAGGCCCAGCACGACCTGCGCGGCGACATTAAGCAGTGCGCGCGCGAATTCCGCGTCGCGCGCGAGCGCCAGCGTTTCATAGGCGAAGCTCGAGAACGTCGTGAAGCCGCCCAGCACGCCAATCAGGAGAAATACGCGCAGGTCCGGCCCGAACAACTGCCGTACTTCGATCAGGCCGCCGAGCAGGCCGATCAGCAGGCAGCCGGAGACATTGACCACGAGCGTGCCGATCGGAAAGAAGGTCATCGGCATGAGTCCATGCACCCAGCCGCCGATCAGGTAGCGGCCAGCGGAGCCGATGAAGCCGCCGAGACCAGCGAACAGCAGTGGGCGGAGCGCCTGCATTTGCGCGGCATCTTACCCGATCGAGGCGATGCCGGGCCTAGGAGTCGCCGCCGGCGAGCGCGCGCTCGATGCGTCGGTCGGGGACCAGCCAGATCAGGGCGACCAGGATGTAGATCGCGAGCGCCAGCCACTCCATCCGGAATGCGACCGCAATCGCGATGGCGTAGAGGACCGGCGAGAGTTTTCCTTTCCAGTCGCCCTTGATCGCCTTCTTCAACAGGGACTGCGGGCCCTGGGAGGCGATGATCAGCTGCTGCAGTGTCCAGTAGGCGATCGCCGCCATCAGCAGCACGAAGCCATAGAGGGCGGCGGGTCCCGCGGCGAAGTGGTTCTCGCTCATCCAGGCCGTCGTGAACGGAAACAGTGACAACCAGAACAGCAAATGCAGATTCGCCCACAGGATGGAACCGGTCACCTTGTGCACTGTGTGCAGCATATGGTGATGGTTGTTCCAGTAGATGCCGAGGTACAGGAAGCTCAACGCATAGGCGAGCAGCACCGGCCACAGCGGCGCCAGCACCTTGATGTCGTTGCCGTGCGGCACCTTCAGTTCCAGCACCATGATCGTGATGATGATGGCGAGCACGCCGTCGCTGAACGCCTCCAGCCGGCTCTTGCCCATGACCGCCTGCGCCGCGCGCGGCTCGCTCATGATTTCCCCTGTTGAGCCGCAATCCTGGCGAGCAGCGCCTCGCGCCGCACGAGGCTCTCCTTCGGCCAGTACTGCTTCCTGTCGTAATACTCGGGCACCGCCGGCGTGCCCGCCGGCAGTACGACCCACGGCTGTTTCGTGACCGTGAAGATGTGGATATCAGGCGGCAGGCGATCGGGTTCGTCCAGTGTGCCGATCCGCACGAAGCGAACGGCAGGACCTGCGCCGGAATAGTTGCTCCAGACCGCGATGCGGCACTTCGGACAGCGCGCGATCTTTTGGCCGCGACCGCTCTCGGAGGGTGTATCCACGATCTCGGGCTCACCCGCGAGGAGCGACATCCGGTCGGTCTCGATCATTGCATTCAGCGCAAATGACGCGCCGCTTTCGCGCTGGCACCACCGACAATGGCAGCAGTGAACGAAGAGCGGACGCGTGTCCATGCGATAGCGAAGGCTGCGGCAGTCGCAGCCGCCAAAAAGGGGGGAACCGTCAGCGGATGTCATCGGCCATGCTCTTTCAATCCGTGAGTTTGTGGTCGTAGCTCAGCACGCGCGCGAGCTTCCAGCCGGTCGCATCCTTCTTCCACAGGTTGGTGAATTGGGAGACTTCGACCAGTCTTTCCGGCTCGCCCGGCAGCAGCTGGTAGAAGCGGTTCCTTCCCACCTGGATCGCGCCGTAGTTGTTCAGTGGATAGACATGCATGCTGCCGGATTCCAGTTCGCGCCGCGCACGATAGTCCTCGCCGGTCTTCTGGCGCTCGCAGGTTCCCTCGATCGCCTTCACGAACTGCGCACCGGACCTGGACGAGTGCCCGTCCTTGTCGTGAAAAAACTCGAAATCGTCCGTGACCAGCGTGGCGAGAGTCGCGATGTCGCAGGTATCGAAGACCGCGGCGAACAGCATGCGATCCATCGCAGCAATCTCATCATGGAGTTCCCGCGTCTGGCCTGGGCCCGCCCGCGGTCCTCCCGTGGGCTCGGTCGCGACGGCGGAAATCGCGCTGACCGTGCAGGCGAGGGCGAGGGCAATAAGGCTGGTTGCGGACTTGCCGGTCACTGATGCCTCCTGCCGTCAAGCTGGATCGACCATGGTTCGATGCCACCAATCTCCAGGATGTGGGATTTGCTCCATGGATCGAGGGCGAGACGTGCCCGGACCGCATCCTCGGTGGCGGCATCGATGACCAGCAGTACTTCCGCGCGAGAGCCGAGCGGGCCGCCAAGAACGACAAACTTCTCGGCCGCGAGCGAGATCATGAACGCAGCATGCTCGTCCCAGAGGGCCTGGGCACGCATCGGCAGAGCCGCATTCCAGGCGGGCCCGTGAATGCGTCGGACGGCGAAGTAAGTCGGGTGGCCCACGATCAGTTCCGCCGTGGCGTGCGTGATTCACGCCAGAGCATCGCAGCGATTCCTGCCGCAACGACAAATGCGACCCCGCTGACCCAGACCGGCACGATCATGCCATTGATAGTCACTTCCCATCCCTGGACGAAGCGCATCAATTGCAGGATGGCAATCAGCGCAAGAACAATTGTCGCCAGCGTTGTGAATGGCTTCATGTCGAATCTCCTTATTGCCGGTGCCATTGTGAGGCCATTCCCGTCGGCGATCTAGGCCTCCAGCGTTATGCCGCTGGTGTCGGGGAGCGTCAGGCAATTGTTCGCGACGCGCCTCACTCCGCAGTGAAGGATTCGTCGAGGTCCACGAATGGAAAGGCGCGAGCGAGATGCGTGAATGTTCCCTGCGAAGCGATTTCCCCTGCCGCCTCGAGAAACCCGGTCCATGCCGCGCGAGCGAGTGCGCCACCGACGCTGATGCGCCGCACACCGAGCTCAGCAAGTTCCGCAACAGTCGTGAAGTCGCTGCCGACCAGCACATTAACCGGCCTCGGCGCAACGGCCTTTACGACCGCTGCGATATCGGCCCGGTTGCGGATTCCAGGCGCGTAGAGGCATTCGGCCCCGGCTGCGGCGTAGGCGGTGAGCCGCCGGATCGTTTCGGCGAGATCCGGGCGATCGACAATGAATCCTTCCGATCGACCGGTGAGGAGAATCCCCGTGCCGCTCTCGTCGATTGCCCGCCGGGCTGCGCGAATTCTTTCGACGGCGAGTCCGAACTCGAAAAGCGGGCTTGACGCATTGCCCGTGGAGTCCTCGATGGATAGCCCCGCGATTCCGGTCGAAGTCGCGGCCGCGACGTTGGCATTGACTGCAGCCGGCTCGATTGCGAAGCCACCTTCGAAGTCGGCGTTGACAGGGACATCGACTGCTTGTGTGATGGATCGAAGATGGGCCAGTGTCTCCGCAAGCGTTGCATGATTATCGGCTTTACCCAGGCTCCAGGCGAACCCGGAACTCGTGGTGGCGAGCGCCGGAAAGCCGAG
>JANPCY010000216.1:0-5211 GCA_031431175.1 Steroidobacteraceae bacterium
ACCTATGAAGGCACCGAGACCATCCACCAACTGACGATCGGACGCGAATTGACCGGCATCAACGCCTTCTGAGGCGGTACGGGCCCGGCCCGTGCGGCAGGTCACAGAATCCAACTCTCGCGCCTTCTTCAGCTTCGGTTCAGCCGCGCTGGCACTAGACTGTGCCCGAGCCTGCCACCCCGGTTTCGCAGGCGCCGCGAGGAGGAACCCCATGTTGCGCCACCGCAGAATGCTGGCTGCCACGATGATTTTCTTGACATCAACGGTCATGAGCGCCCCCGCCGCGCTTGCCGATCCGCCAGCGCACGCGCCGGCCCACGGCTGGCGTGCGAAGCACGACCCTTACTATGTCGGCTATACGGGCCATCACTGGAACGATGATTACGGCATCCGCGAGGGCCGCTGCGACCGTGATCGCGTCGGCACCGTACTCGGCGCCGTCGTTGGCGGAGCAGTCGGCTCAACGGTCGGCAGCGGCGACAGCCGCCTGATCGCAATTCTCGCCGGTGCGACGATCGGAGCGATCATCGGTCACGAGATCGGGCAGGACATGGATCGCGACGACCATGCCTGCTTCGGCCATTCGCTGGAACTGCTCGATGATGGACACCGGGTTCGTTGGGACGGCGCTCGCGCAGGAATGTCATACACGCTGACGCCGGAGGGCCGTTTCGAGCGCGATGATCACGCTTGCCGCCGGTTCACATTGGTGCGCGAATCGAACGGCCGCCGGATCACCAAGCGCGGCAACGCCTGCCGCTTCGGTGATGGCGAGTGGCGGATGATCGACGCCTGACAGCCTGAGGGGCCTGGCCGCCGCAGCGCCGGGCTCCTTGCTCAAACGCCGGGATAGTGCAGTATCCCCTGCGCCGCAAAGTGGCGGCCAGGAGATCCCATGCAAAAGACCGCGGCGTGGCTTGCCCGCCACGCGCTCGAACAGGTCGGCGTGCGCTACACCTTCGGTATCCCCGGGGTTCACAACACCGAGCTTTACGATGAGTTCGCGGCGTCCGGATCGATCACGCCGGTTCTCGTCGCACACGAAGGCAGCGGCGCATTCATGGCGGATGCGGTCAGCCGCAGCGGCGCCGGGCTTGGTACGTTGCTGATCGTGCCGGCCGCTGGCGTCACCCATGCGGCCAGCGGCATCGGCGAGGCTTTCCTCGACGGCATTCCGCTGCTGGTGATCGCGGGCGGCGTGCGTCGCGATACCGGCCGCGCCTATCAGTTGCACGACATGGACCAGCATGCCCTGCTCGCGCCGATCACCAAGGGCTGCTGGCGCGTGGACACTCATGCTGAAGTAGTGCCTGTCATCTACGAGGCCTGCCGGCTGGCGATGAGTGGCGAGCCCGGGCCCGTATTCGTCGAGATCCCCGTCAATCTCCAGTTGATGACCGGAGATGCGGGCGATATTCCGGAATTCGTTCCATTGCCGTGCGCTGGCCACAAGGCATCGTCAGCGGATATTACGCGCGCAGCGGATCTGCTGCGCCGCGCGGGGCGGCCCGGCATCTTCTGCGGCTGGGGCGCGGTCGATGCGACGATCGAATTGCGGCAACTCGCCGAGTTGCTTGGTGCGCCTGTGGCGACGACCCTGCAGGGACTGTCGTCATTTCCGGCCAGCCACCCGCTGCACGCGGGCTTCGCATTGGGCCCCGCCGCGGTGCCCGCCTCGGAGAACGCATTTCGCAACTGCGATTGCCTGCTCGCCGTCGGTACGCGCTTCGCGGAGATTCCGACCGGCAGCTTCGGCTACGAGCCACCCGCAAACCTGATCCACGTGGATATCAATCCGCGCGTGTTTGGAGCCAACTACCCGCCCGCGGTTGCCCTCGAGGGAGATGCGCGCGCCGTGCTTGCGGCGCTCATCGGATCCCTCGGTCCAGTGGATGGCGGCGCGGAGCGGGCGCGCCGCGTACGCGAACAGATCGCCACCGACAAGCGCGCTTACCACCATGAGTGGGTGGCCCACGATTCAAGAGGCCGTGTGAATCCGGCAAGATTTTTCGATGCGCTACGCAGCCGCCTGCCCGACAATGCTATCGTCGTGGCCGACGACGGCAACCACACATTCCTGGTCGCCGAGCTCATGCCGATTCATGGCCCGCGCGGCTTTTTCTCGCCCACTGACTTCAACTCGATGGGCTACTGCATCCCCGCCGTGATCGGCGCAAAGCTGGCGCGGCCGGATCGCGTGGTCATTGGCATCGTCGGTGATGGGGCCGTGCGCATGACCGGGCTTGAGATGGCGACCGCCGTCGCGCAAAAGGCCGGTGTCGTTTGGTTCGTGTTCAATGACGGGGAACTGGCACAGATCGCCCAGGCCCAGGAAGCGCCCTACAACCGCAAGACCTGCACCGTGCTGCCCGAGCTCGACTTCGAGGCCCTGGCACGCGCCAACTGCGTCGGCTTCCGGGTGATGCGCAATGACGACGACATTGACCGCGTCATTGCCGATTCACTTGCCGCAGCTGCGACCGGCCAGCCGATACTGGTGGACGTGCGCATCGATTACTCGAAACGCACACGCTTCACCGACGGCGTGATCCGCACCAATCTGAAGCGCTTCGGGCTGTCAGACCAGGCCCGGCTGATCGGTCGCGCACTCTGGCGGCGCGTGACCGGCTGAGAAACTCCGGATTGACTATTCTGCCGCTGGCACGCAGCCGGCTGCACGCGCCTCGAGGTCCGCGCAAATCCTGCGTGCGGCTGCCTCGGCCAGCGGTCCGGCACGCAACCGCCATAGAGGCGGTACGCCCGCCGTGGGCGGCTCGATGTGCAGCTTCAGTTCTCCGAGCAAATCCACGTGATCCCGCGAGAGGCGCGCAAGATCAGCGCGTGCCGCAGCCTCGCTCGAGTAGGCGCCCAACTGGACGGCGTAACGGCGATCCCCGGGCGGCGCCCTTGCCAGCACGAAATCAGAAAGGCGCTCGCGCGCCGCTGCAGCGTAACGGCCCTCCGGGTAGGCGCCGAGATAGCGCTGCCAGGCTTCCGGAGTCTGCAGCTGGTTCGCGCGGGCCCATTCACGCTCTTCATGCAGCTCGCCGATTCTCGTCCGGGCCTCATCGGCATGCGCCCCGGCCGGAAAATGTTCCAGGTAGGTTTCGTATGCGAGCACGCTGTCTTCGCCGCGCGCGCCCCGCCAGCCGGCTTCCTGCCGGCTGCAGGCCGCAAGCGCACAGACGCAGGCGATCCACAAGACAATCCACTGCAATCGCAATGAGGCTCCTATAATCCCGCCAACCCAGCGGAGCGATGTTGACGCCAGCCCCCGCCCGGACTGACTTTCCCGAAATCGTCGCACACCGCGGCGATGCGGAACACTATCCCGAAAATTCACTGCCGGGTCTCGAGGCAGCCTGGCATCTCGGCCTGCATCATGCGGAATTCGACGTGCAACTCTCGGCTGACGGTATTCCTTACGTGATCCACGATGCAAGCCTCGACCGGACTACCAGCTCGACCGGCGACCTGCGCCTGATGATGTCGGGACAGCTCGACGGTGTCGATGCCTGCGAGCCGCGCCGCTTCGGCATGCGCCATGCCGGCACGCATCTGCCGCGGCTCACGGCGGTCGCGGAGCGGATGGCCGATTTCCCCCAGGCCAGGGCTTTCGTCGAACTCAAGCGCGCCAGTCTCGTGCACCATGGGCGGCAGCATTGTATCGAGCGCACGATTTCAGCCCTCGCCGGCGTGCTGGATCGCTGCGTATTGATCTCCTTCGATGCCGAGGCCTGCCGCCTCACGCGGGAAACGGCCGGCCTCCCGATCGGCTGGGTGTTTGAGGGCGAGCCTGCAACGCATCTGGCCACGCTCGAGGAAATGCAGCCCGAATTCGCATTTTGCGA
This sequence comes from Steroidobacteraceae bacterium, assembly GCA_031431175.1. Taxonomy (GTDB): domain Bacteria; phylum Pseudomonadota; class Gammaproteobacteria; order Steroidobacterales; family Steroidobacteraceae; genus SCUD01. The sequence continues at coordinate 3,852 of JANPCY010000216.1, forward strand.
CCACCGCGGGCTGCCCGCCGCCGGGCCGCTGCCACGCGGCTCCTGGACCTGGGCGGTCTACGAAGTGACCGATGCCGCCCTCGCGCGCGCCTTGCATGCTCGTGGCGTGGCGTTGGTCGAGTCGATGGCGCCGCGACGCCTGCTGGCGGAACTTTCCGGCGAATTGGAGCGGCGCGCCTGAGCGAGCCGGTCTACATCGCAATCGATCAGGGTGCGCATGCGACGCGCGCTACCGCCTATAGCGCGACCGGCACTCACATGGGCGCGGCGCTCGTAACCATCGCGACCCAGCACAACGCGCTTGGCCATGTTGAGCATGATGCCGAGGAAGTCGTCGCAAGCGTTGCAACCGCCCTCTCCGAACTCGCGCGGCTCGTGCCAATCGAGCGCTGGGCTGCGGCGGGTTTTGCAGTGCAGCGTTCGAGTCTCGCCTGCTGGGATGCCCGTGACGGACGGCCACTCGCGCCCGTCATCTCCTGGCAGGACCGGCGCAATGTCGCCTGGCTCAAAGGTCTGGCGCGCAAGGCTGATGAGGTGCATCAGCTGACCGGATTGCCGCTCTCTCCGCATTACGGTGCGAGCAAGCTGCGCTGGTGCCTGGACCACCTCCCCGACGTGCGCGCGGCCGCTGCGCAGAGCAGGTTGCAGGCCGGACCGCTCGCAAGCTACCTGTTGCATCGATTGTTGACGGAACGCCCGGTGCTTGCGGATGCGGCCAATGCCGCACGCACACTGCTCTGGTCGCCATTCAAACGCGGCTGGTCGGAGGAATTATTGGAGTTATTCGGGATACCGCGCGCAATCCTGCCGCGGGCAGTCGGCACCAAGGCGCGATTCGGTACGCTGGCATCGGTCGGTAAGGCGGTTCCGGTCGTGGTCTGCAATGGCGATCAGTCAGTCGTGCCATTCGCCGCCGGACCTCTCGATTCACGAGCCGCCTACGTCAATCTGGGAACCGGCGCGTTCGTGCTGCGACCGACCGCCACGGCACTGCGCGCAGCACCGCTCATCACCAGCGTGATCCGGGCGGATGAGGTGCATTACGATTTCGTGCTCGAGGGCTCCGTCAATGGCGCGGGCGCTGCCCTGTCCTGGTTCGAGCGGCACCAGGGTGCTGCGGCTGATCGAATGCTGGCACTGCTCGATGCGGCGCCGCTCGCGGACGACGATGCCCCATTTTTCCTCAATGGCGTCGCTGGTCTCGGCTCGCCATTCTGGAATCCGGATTTCGAGTCGCGCTTCGTCGGCGAGGGTTCGGAACTGCAGCAGTGCCGGGCCGTGCTCGAGAGCGTCGCATTCCTGATCAAGGCCAATCTCGACGAGATGGACCGCCACCTGGATGCGCCCGCGCGGCTGATCG
>JANPCY010000217.1:0-3379 GCA_031431175.1 Steroidobacteraceae bacterium
CGATTGAGGCGAGGGGCCGCGTGAACTCGCCAAAGCCCGCCTCGAAGATCCCTTCCATGCCGAGCGCCGCGCCGCCCCTCGCCTCAATCGAGCGATAGAGCTTGCCAAGGTCGCCACCGGACCAGAATGCGCTCTCAAACCGGCTGGCCTCGACCTGCGCCTCTCGCACCAGCCGGCGCTTGCGGAAGATGATGGTCCAGGACACCAGCGATGCGCCCAGCAGCAACAGGATCACGAACTGCACGACGTAGCCGGCGTGGAGGATCAGCTGGAGTATCGAATGTTGATCGTTCAACGCCGAGCCTCCTTCTACTCGCGAAACAGCGGCAGGTTGCTGCCCGCCGCATCAGTCGGCGGAGGCTCGAGCCCGAAATGCCGCCAGGCGCTCTTGGTCGCCACGCGGCCGCGTGCCGTGCGCAGGAGATAGCCCTGCTGGATCAGGTAGGGCTCGACCACGTCCTCGAGCGTGTCACGCTCCTCGCCGAGCGTTGCTGAAAGGCTGTCGATGCCGACCGGGCCGCCATCAAACTTTTCGATGATGGCCATCAAGAGCCGTCGATCCAGGATGTCGAGCCCCTGACGATCGACTTCCAGCATGTCGAGCGCCGCCGCCGCGACCGTCTGGTCGATGCGCCCGGCGGCACGGACCTCAGCATAGTCGCGCACCCGGCGCAGCAGCCGGTTAGCGATGCGCGGCGTTCCGCGCGAGCGCTGTGCGAGGGCAATGGCGCCACCGGCGTCAATCTCGAGCTCCAGGATGCGCGCGGCACGCAGCACGATTAGCCTGATTTCGTCCTCCGAATAGAAGTCCAGGCGTTGCACGATGCCGAAGCGGTCGCGCAACGGTGAAGTCAGGAGTCCCGCGCGAGTGGTCGCGCCGACCAATGTGAATGGCGGCAGTTCGAGCTTTATCGAGCGCGCGGCGGGACCCTCGCCAATCATGATATCGAGCTGATAGTCCTCCATCGCCGGATAGAGGATCTCTTCGACGATCGGACTCAATCGGTGGATCTCGTCCACGAACAGCACGTCGCGAGGCTGCAGATTGGTCAGGATGGCGGCCAGGTCGCCCGGACGCTCCAGCACCGGGCCCGAGGTCTGTCGCATGCTGACGCCAAGTTCGTTCGCGACGATGTGCGCAAGCGTCGTCTTGCCGAGGCCGGGTGGGCCGAAGATCAGCACGTGATCGAGTGCCTCGCCGCGCCGGCGCGCCGCCTCGATGAAAATGCCCATCTGCTCCTTGACCGCGGTCTGGCCGATGAACTCGATCATTTGCCGCGGCCGTACCGTGCGCTCCAGCACCTCGTCCTCACGCGTGGGCAATGCCGCAACAACCCGGTCCTGTTCGATCATTGGTTCCTTGGTTACCTGGCGGCCGCTTGCAGGGCGCGGCGTATGAGTTCCTCGGTACCGGCGCCTTCATTGTCGACGGACTTGAGGAGCCGTGTCACCTCAGCCGGGCGGTAGCCGAGCGCAACCAGCGCCGCGTAGGCCTCGGCCTCGGCGCCTCTGCCGTCCCCGCGCTGGGCTGCGGACGGTAGCTGGCCAAGCGCCTTGATGCGGTCCCGCATCTCGATCAGCAAGCGCTCGGCGGTCTTGCGACCGATTCCCGGTATGCGGATAAGCGCATCGACATCCTGGGCCTCGACACAAACCAGAAAGGTCTCGACATTGATGCCCGACAAGAGCGCGAGCCCGATTTTGGGGCCAATGCCCGAAACGCGCAGCAGGTCGCGGAACAGGCGCCGCTCGTCCTCGGTCGCGAATCCATACAGCAGGTGCGCGTCCTCGCGCACGACGAGATGCGTATGCAGCTGGACTTCGCTGCCAAGCTCCGGCAACCGGTAAAAAGTCGACATCGGCGCCTCGAGTTCATAGCCGACGCCCGCGACGTCGATGATCAGCGCCGGCGGCTGCTTGCGAACCAGCTTGCCACGCAAGTACCCGATCATCGGGCCCTGCCCGTCCGGCCATTCAGCCGTCCGCCGCGGTGATGCGCGTGGCACAGCGCGATCGCAAGTGCATCGGCTGCATCGGAACCCATGCGCCCCTCGACCGCCAGCAGGGCTTTGATCATGTGTTGCACCTGTTTCTTCTCGGCAGCACCGGTGCCGGTGATCGTCTGCTTGATGGCACGGGCCGCGTACTCGAAAACCTGGGCACCCGCATGACAGGCCGCGCACAATGCGGCCCCACGCGCCTGGCCAAGCTTCAGCGCACTGTCCGGATTGCGGTGCATGAACACGCGCTCGATGGCGACTTCGCCTGGCGCATAGGTGTCCACCAGTTCGATGACGTGCCGGTGGATTGCGAGCAGTCTGTCCGCCATCTCGCCGCTGCCGACACGGATGCAGCCGCTTGCGACGTAGCGGACACCGGATTGGCCGGCGTCCACGACACCATAACCGGTGACGCGCGATCCGGGATCCAGGCCGAGGATGCGCAGCATGGAGGTTATGATACCGGCAATCCCACCGGCCCGGCGCGCGCAGCGAAATGAAAACGACGACATATGCGCCTGTTGCCGGCTCGACCATCCTGGCCGAGTTGCAGGCTGAACTTGAGAAGCACGCGAGTGACGCACCGGGCTGGCGCGCCGCCGCACAGCAAGGCTTCAATGTGGCTGCAATTGTCGCGGCGCTCGATGCCGAACGCGAAATCATTGCAGGAGCCTTGCTGCAAACCTTGCTGGGGCAGGGCCAGATGGAGGAAGCGGCTGCGGCCGCACTGATTGGCGAACAGAGCGCCCGCTTCGCCGTGCAGTTGAACCGGCTCGGCGAGTTCCAGGCAGGCCCGCTGTGGACACCGGACCGGGCGCTGTCCGCCGGCCAGGCAGATGCCTTGCGCCGCATGCTGCTTGCGGTCGTCACCGATCCCCGCCTCGTGCTGGTGCGGCTCGCTGAGCAATTGCGCCGCATGCGCGAGGCGCGCGATCTTGATGAGGCCGCGCGGCTCAGGATCGCGTGGGAGACGCGCGAGATCTACGCGCCGCTCGCCAACCGGCTCGGCATCTGGCAGCTCAAGTGGGAACTAGAGGATCTGGCCTTTCGCTACCTCGAGCCGGCCGACTATCGGCGCATTGCGGGTGAACTCAATGAAACGCGCGCGGACCGCGAGAAATTCATCGAGTCGGTCCGCATCGAAATAATCGCCGAGCTTGCGCGCGTCGGGGTGACGGCGGAAGTCATCGGGCGTCCCAAGCACATCTACAGCATCTGGCGGAAGATGCACCGCAAAGGACTTGCATTTGGCCAGGTCTTGGACATACGCGCGGTGCGCGTCATTGTCGGGACGGTTGCCGACTGCTATGCGGCGCTCGGCGCCGTTCACGGCCGCTGGCACTACATACCCGGCGAGTTCGACGACTACATCGCCACTC
>JANPCY010000218.1:0-6055 GCA_031431175.1 Steroidobacteraceae bacterium
CCGAGTGGAATACCTCTTCGCAGGCCACCGGATTCGTCGTCGATGCAAAGCGCGGTCTGATCCTGACCAACCGCCATGTCGTGACTTCCGGGCCGGTGACCGCGCTCGCGACATTCATCAACCGCGAGGAAGTCGCGCTGCTGCCGGTCTATCGCGATCCGGTGCACGATTTCGGCATCTACCACTACGATCCGTCGAAGCTGAAGTTCATCGAGCCGGCGGAGCTTCCGCTTTACCCGGCCGGTGCGCAGGTGGGTGTCGAGTTCCGCGTAATCGGCAACGACGCCGGCGAGCAGCTTTCAATACTGGCGGGAACGCTCGCGCGCCTCGACCGTGAAGCGCCCGATTACGGCATCGGCAAGTACAACGACTTCAACACTTTTTACTACCAGGCGGCATCTGGCACCTCGGGGGGCTCATCGGGTTCGCCGGTGATCGACATCCAGGGCCGTGTACTGGCACTGAATGCCGGCGGCGCGACCGGCGCTGCATCGAGCTTCTACTTGCCGCTGCCGCGCGTGGTGCGCGCGCTTGCGCTGCTGAAGTCCGGTCAGCCCGTTGGCCGCGGCACTTTGCAGACCGTGTTCCGCTACACGCCCTACGACGAATTGCGCCGCCTCGGCCTGCCCGCCGCGGTCGAGGCCGCGGCGCGCAAGGTGGCGCCGGCGCGCACCGGCATGCTGGTCGTGACGGAGGTGCAACCGGGAGCAACGGCCTACGGCCAGCTCGCGGTCGGTGACATCCTGACGGCAATCGACGGCCGGCCGGTCGCCGATTTCGACACGCTGGATGCGTTGCTCGACGACAGCGTGGGTGATGTACTCGAGCTGGCGATCGTGCGCGGTGGCGATTCGCGGACAGTGCGGTTGCCGGTGCAGGACCTGTACGAGATCACGCCCGACGAATACCTGGAGATCGGCGACGGCGTCCTGCACACGCTGTCCTGGCAGATGGCGCGGCACATGAATGTGCCGGTCGCGGGCGTCTATGTGGCGAATGCAGGCTACATGTTCAGCTCCGCAGGCATCCCGCGCGGCGCCGTGCTGACCGAACTGGACGGGCGTCCGATGACGAATCTCGCCGATGCGCTGGCTGTGTTCCGCACGCTGGGCGACGGGCAGCGTGTGACGGTGCGTCACTTCACGATGGACGAGACCCGTTCTCCGCAGCTCAAGTCGCTTCGAATCGACCGTGACTGGTTTCCGGCACGTCGCTGCAAGCGTGACGACTCGATCGGGCTGTGGTCCTGCGAAGACGTGACGGCAGGCCCGGACGCTCCGCCACCGCAGCCCGGCACCACACAATTCGCGCACACTGGTGATCGGCTGGTCGATGCGCTGGCGCCGTCGCTGGTGCTGGTCGATTTCAGCATGCCGTACTCCGTGTCCGGCGTGACCGAGCGCAACTATCACGGCACGGGGATTGTCATCGATGCAAAGCGCGGTCTGGTCGCCGTGGATCGGAACACCGTGCCGGTCGCGATCGGCGACGTGCGACTGACATTTTCCAGCACGATCGAGGTGGATGGCCACGTCGAGTACGTGCATCCGCTGCACAATCTCGCGGTTGTGCGCTACGACCCGAAGCAGCTGGGCGAGACGCCAGTGCGTGCGGTGCGTTTTTCCGACCGGCTGCCGGTCACCGGCGAAACCGTCCATGTCGTCGGCCTGCACGCGGATAACCGGGTGGTCTCGCAGCAGGCGACCGTCGCTTCAATCGGGCCGGTTGCTTTCCCGTTGTCGCGCACTCTGCAATTCCGCGACGCTAACCTGGAAGTCATCAGCCTGGTCAATGGGCCGGCGGATTTCGACGGTCTGATTGCCGACCGTCACGGCGACGTCGTGGCCTTGTGGTCGAGTTTCGCCTACGAGAACGGCCGCGAGCTCGAGCAGCAGAACATGGGCATCCCGGCCAGCATGGTGCAGGAAATGCTGGAGTACGCGCGCGACGGACGGCCGCTCTATTCCGCAGAAACGGAGTTCGGCCTGCTGTCACTCGCGGAGGCGCGCCGGCTCGGGCTTGGTAAACAGTGGATCGAGCGCCTGACGGCACACAATCCGCAGCGCCGCCAGGTGCTGACGATCGAACGGCTGGTGGCGGGCTCACCTGCTGCGCAAAGCCTCGTGCAGGGCGATCTGCTGCTGGCCGTCGATGGCCGGGTCGTCAACAGCTTCAGCGACGTGAGCACCGCCGTGCGTGCGTCGCGCGTCGAGCTGACCCTGTGGCGCTCCGGCGCCGAACTCGTGGTCCCACTCGACACCGTGCTGCTGTCGGGACGCGATATCGACCGGGTACTGGTATGGGCAGGCGCGACATTGCAGGAGCCGCATCGGGCGATTGCTGCGCAGCGCGGGATCCGGCCGGACGGAATCTTCATCGCGTTCTTCATGTATGGTTCGCCCGCGTCGCGCTACAAGCTGTGGGCTGGCCGTCGCATCACCGAAGTCGACGGCATCCCGGTACCCGATCTCGATGCCTTCATCCGCGCAGTCTCCGGGCGACCGGACCATTCGTCTTTGCGCCTGAAGACTGTCAGCTGGAATGACGCTGTGGAAGTGATCACGCTGCGCCTGGACCGTCATTACTGGCCCGCCTACGAGCTGCGCCGCAATGCGGCAGGCTGGCAGCGCGTGCCGCTGGAGTAAGCACCGCGGATGCTGCCCGACCCCACCCGGATCGAAGAGGCTGTTGCGCTGCTGAATGCCGGCGAGCTCGTGGCATTCCCGACGGAAACCGTCTATGGGCTCGGCGCGGATGCACGAAATCCCGTGGCGGTCGCCAGGATTTTCGCGGCCAAGGGCCGCCCAGCCAGCCATCCGCTGATCGTTCACGTCAGCAGTCTCGCGGCGGCGCAGGAATGGACCGTCGATCCGCCCAATACGGCCAGACGCCTGGTCGAGGCATTCTGGCCGGGGCCGCTGACCATCGTGCTGCCGAAAGCTGTCGATGTCCCTGTGGCGGTCACTGGCGGCCAGTCAACGGTGGCATTGCGCGCACCCGCCCATCCTGTCGCGCGTGCGCTGCTCGCCGCCTTTGGCGGCGGCATCGCCGCGCCATCGGCGAACCGCTATGGCCGCATCAGCCCGACTTGTGCTGCCGATGTGCACGAGGAACTCGGCGATCGTGTGGCACTGGTGCTCGATGGCGGCGCTTGCGAGGTGGGACTCGAATCGACGATCGTCGCATGCCTCGGCGGGTGCGTGACACTCCTGCGACCCGGCGCCATTTCGCGATCGCAACTCAGGGACGTCGTGGGCGAGGTCGCTGATGCCGATGCGGCTTCTCCGCGCGCGCCGGGCCGCGATCGCTCGCACTACGCGCCACGCACCGTGCTGGCGGTCATCGAAGCAGCGCGGTTGCGGTCGGAGATCGAGCGCGCGCTCGCCTCGGGCCAGCGGCTTGCGGTCATCGCACGAAGCGTCGCTCCGGTCGTATCGCATCAACTGGTCTGGCGTCAGCTGGGCAAGCTGCCCGCCGAATACGGCCGCGCGCTTTATGCGGCGCTGCGCGAACTCGACCGGGTGGGCGCGGCGCGCATACTCGTGGAGGGTGTGCCCGAGGACGAGCCCTGGGCCGCGATCGCCGACCGGCTCCGGCGCGCCGCCGCGCAGGGCGCGGACGGCGCGGTGACCGACGCTACTTGATCTTCACGTTTTCGGTCAGGATCGAGTTGATGTCGGCGATGCCCTTGTCGTCGAGCGTGCCGGCCGCAAGCTGCAGCCGCAGCACATTCAAGAGGTAATCGTAACGGCTGCGCGAATAATTGGTCTGCGCCTCGAACAGCCGCCGGCGTGCGTCCAGCACGTCCACCGAGGTGCGAGTGCCGACCTCGTATCCCGCTTCGGTCGCCTGCAGGGCGGTCTTTGCCGATTCGACCGCCTGGCGCAGTGACTGCACGCGCGCGACCTCGGAGTTGACACCAAGATAGGCGTCACGTGTCTCGCGCTCGGTCGCGCGCGCGGTGCGCTCCAGCCTCTCGCGCGCAGCCTGGTGCCGGTACTGTGCCTGTCGTACGCGCGAAGACGTCGACCCGCCCAGGTAGATCGGCACCGTGACCTGTAGTGAAGCGATCGTGTCGCGGGAATCCGAATCATCCTGGCCCACGGTCGTGCCTGTGATGTCCGACTGGGATTCGAAGCCCGAGCGCGAGACGACGAGATCGAGGCTCGGGAAATGCCCGCCGCGCTCGGCACTGATGTCCTGACGAGTGATGTCCGCAGCGAGACGGCTGGAGGTCAGCCGCGCATTCTGGTTCATCGCGAGTTGCACCCAGTCCTCGGCATTGGCGGGATCGGGTCCCGCGAGCGGCATGTCGGCGCCGGGTCTCGAGAGTTCATCGAAAGTGTTACCGGTCAGCTCGCGCAACAGTTCCTGTGCCGTCGCCAGATTGCGCTTGGCCTGAATCAGCGCCGCCGTTGCGGAATCAAATGCTGCCTTGGCCTCCTGCACGTCGGTCACGGCGATCAGGCCGACTTCAAAGCGTTTCTCCGACTGCTCGAGCTGGCGGGCGATAGCGTCATGCGCAGCCACTGCCGCTTCAAGCGTGTCCTGCGCGGCCAGAACATTGAAGTAGGCTTCCGACGTCCGCAGCACCAGGTCCTGCTGCGCCGCGTGGTAGTCCGCCTCGGCCTGCGCGCTCTCGGCGTCCGCGCGCTTCAGTGCGGCCCAATTCTGCCAGCGGAATATGCTCTGGCGCAGCGTCAAGTTCCAGCTCTCGCTCGTTCCCTCGCGGTTCTGCTGGAACGGCACAGGCGGAAAGCCAGGATCGATGAATGTGCTGGTGCCATTCGATTCACTGTCGTCATAACGCCCACCGGCAGTCAATTGCGGTAGCAGGGCGGAGAGTGCCTGCGGCTTCGATTCCCTCGCGGCCAAGCGATTCGCTTCCGCTTCACGGATCAGCGGATCATTCTTCAGTGCCTGCTGGTAGATCGAGCCGAGATCGGCGGCACCAGCTAGTGGCACGACTCCCAGCGGCGCGACGCCGAGCGGCGCGGCTGCGAGGCTGGTGGCCAGCAGGATGGAACGGATGCAAAGCCTGGTGTTCATGCGAGGACTTTCCTTGGCAGGGTGGGTGAGGACAGTTACTGTACTACTAATGTATATCACTACATGACCTCCCGCAATGCCCCTTGGGGGGTCTAACGTCGGTTCATTGGCGGCTAAAAGTGAAAACCCACGGCCGGGGTCGCGTTGCGGAGCGGCTCGATGCAGGTCTCGAACAGGCTTTCGCTTAGCCAGGCGTCGACGGCCGTGCGCGTAACGAGCCGCGCTTCCATGACCGGCGGCGAGCCGACCACGACAAACAGGCGTCCTCCGACTGCAAGGGCGCGTTCGAATCGCGGATCGTAAACCGGCAATGAACCGGTCAAGGCGATTGCCTGGTAGTGGGGATCAAAGCCGCGATTCATCGCATCGGCGCATGCGACCCGGACGCGCGTGACGCCCAGCTGCGCAAGCGAGCGCGCCGCGCCGTCGGCAAGTTCCGCATGAATCTCGATGCTTTCGACGTCGCCAGTAAGGTATTCGATGCAGGCCGCGAAAAAACCGGTGCCGGTGCCGATCTCGAGCACGCGCTCACCGTGTTCCAGCCCGAGCGCCTGCAGAATGCGGCCCTCGATCTTTGGCTGCAGCATGAATTCGCCGTGCCCTATCGGGATGGCGGTGTCAGCGAAGGCGACGCCGCGATAGGCCTCGGGTACGAAATGCTCGCGCGGAACCGCCGCGAGTGTCTTCAGCACCCGTGGATCGAGCACCTCCCAGGTGCGGACCTGCTGGTCGATCATCTGCCGGCGCGCGGCATCGAATTTCTCGATCATTCTGCTCCTGGCATGGGGCGCTGGCGTGAATCCCCGAACCATTATGGTGAATCGCGCGGGGCGTTAGTACAAGCCTGAGATATGCTGCCGAAGACCGTGTAAGACAACATATTCGACGGTTCCGCGGCTACCTTGCCCGCGCCGAAACCGAAGGGGATGACAGGCCGAATGACGGTCCCGGTGATCGCTGGTGCCGGATTCGCGATTGTCGCTGCCGTGCTCGCCGTCGTCATCCT
>JANPCY010000219.1:0-1800 GCA_031431175.1 Steroidobacteraceae bacterium
TTGTGGGCCGCGGCCCCGCTTGACGACCGCAGGACCCAGCATCTCCTCCGACCACGGAGGATTGTCTGAGTCCTTAGACTTCGCCTTGAAACTTCTTGGTTTCTTCAACGTAGTAGCGCGCTTCATACTTTTCAGCCTTGCGCAGAGAAATGATGTGGGGTCCTCTGCGACGTTCGGTGTAAACCAGCACAACAACCTGGCGGTTGAGGCGCCCGAAGGCCACCAGCCGCTGCTCGTCGTAACGCTGGCGAAAAACTTCACGGGTGATTGTGAAGTCGTCCCAGATGGACTCGCAGCCGACGAAGTCCAAGCCATGAATCTTGATGTTGGCGAGGCGCTTCTTCTCGTCCCACGTGACTACTGCCATATTGTAGTAACAATTTACTAAAACTGCAAGCGAAGCTCCCAGCGGGGGTTTAACACGCGGTTAACCGCTTCCTGATCGAACCGCGCGGGATCGAAGGGGCCGCCGCTCCACTCCATTTCGGTCAGGCGGCGCGAATCTTGACGATCTCGCTTTTAGAAGTTGGATCAGGCACCGGCTGGCCCGCTTCGCGCAGCGCCCGGATATGGATCTGGATTCCCTCGCGGATCAGTTTGCGCACTTCGCGACGGGATTCTCCGACCGCTACGCAACCGGGCAGATCAGGCAGGTAGGCGCCGTAACTGGTCTTGCACTACTAGCCGTGCCATGACCGAATTCTTCGGCCCATATCCTCGCTGGAGATCGTGCGGCCGGCGTCCGAATCCGCGATTCCACGCTCCACCATGACGTGGAACGCAAGTTCACGGACAATTTCCTCCGGCGAACTTTCTTCGGGCTGCTGTCGGATCAGTTGCGCCAGTTCTTCCTTGGCCTTCGACATATCCGGATCCTCTTTAGACAGGTAGTCTGCCACAGGTTAGACCCGCGGCTACAGGGGCACCACCCGGAAAATGCCGGCGTTCACACACTTTCGTGATCTCCCATACGCGCCCGCAGCGACGCGTCCCGATCGCCGGCTCAAACCTTGAGTTTCCCCAACTCTCGATTGACCGCCTCCCGGTCAAACCGCGCCGGGTCGAAGCTGCCGCCGCACCACGCCAGGTAGTTCTCGTGCTCCTCGTGCTGCGGATCGGCAATCGCTGCGAGAAACTCCGCGTAGCCGTGCGCGCCGCCGACATCTTCCGGCGGGCAGGCATTCTCGCCGGCGATGCACTGGATCCTGAAGTCCGCCTGCGGCTGAATGAAAGTGTCTTCGACCAGCACGACGTGATGCCAGTGATCGCCGAAGTCGTAAACGTAATCGAAACAGCGCGACTCGCGGCCGAGCGCAGCATCCAGCGCGACGCGGCGTTCGTCCCGCTGTTTGAGCTCATCCTCCCAGTCGGGATTTGGCTCGGCATATCGCACACCGTTGATGGCGAATTCGTGCAGATGGCTGTTGGTCCAACCGAGCGCGGCCTGAAACACCCGATGCAACGCCGGCAGTTTGATATTCGAGGGCACGAGCAGACGGCGCCAGACGCGCGGATCAACGTCGAGCAACTCGATCCGGAGCTGCCAGGGCGAGACCGGCCTGCCGGCGGGCCGTATGCGTGTGACTCCCATTAGACGCGGCCGCCAGCTTCAGCTTGTTTCGTTGCGTTCAACCAGCCCCGATACTCCGCCAGGCGGATCTTGTAGCGGGCGATATTGCCCTCGTTCAGGCGGCCAATCTCCTGCAGAACCAGCGTGGCAAACCGCGGCAAGTCTAGAGGTTCCACCAGTTGTCTGGCTGATTCGCGGACCTCCAGGTCGGTCGGTCGTGTGCGCGCCCT
>JANPCY010000220.1:0-1554 GCA_031431175.1 Steroidobacteraceae bacterium
AATGGCTGGCCTCACTGCCTGGCGCGTTGCGCGAGAAGCTCGTGCGGGCAGCCTGAGATGCTCTGGCTGCGTCCGACCTGCGGGAACCGCAACCGCGTGCTGCCGCCGGAGCGGCGTTAGCCTTTGCTTGCCGGTTGCGGATGCGCGCGCCGTCACACCCAGGCCGGGGAGCGGGAGAATGGGCAAATCTAGCGGTGCCGTGCGTTCAGGGGCGGATAGACTGTCCTATCCGTCAGATCGCATGCGTATCGGATATCGCCAGCATCTCGGCGCCGGAGGCGATCATGCGATCACGAAACAGCACCGGCCCGACGGGCAGCTTGCCAAGACGGTGCTTGATGGCGACTTCCCAGACGCTGGCCGCCGACAATACGCAGGCTGATTCGGCGAGCAGCTTGCGCGCCGGAGCGCCGAGCCGGCGGCTGCCGAGGAGCCACGAGATCGCGACCTGCGTATCGAGCAGCAGTGTCACAAGCGACCGAGGAAGAGCCGCGCAGCCTTGCGCTCGACGGCGGACGTGAATGCCTTGTCGATGCTCCCCCGGACCCGCCCCGCCGCTTTTAACGAGCCGAAACCCTTGAGTCCGCCGGATGCCGCGACCGGCACCAGCCGCACCATCGGCCGCCCGTTTTTCGCGATCACGACCTCCGTGCCGGCGCGCGCCGCGCGCACGAGTTCGGACAGGCGGTTTTTTGCTTCAAGGATGTTGAGGCGCATGACTGTCTCCATGGTTCAACGGACCAGTATACGCATGTCTGGCCAGACTGGCCAGACAGAAGAACGCGGGCCGGCGTTCAGCCGATGAGGCCCGGCAGCCAGGTGGCGACGCCGGGGACGAAGAACACCAGCACCAGCACGACAATGCTGATCAGGAGGAATGGCATCACCGCGCGGAAGATGTGCAGCATCGTGACCTGCGGCGGCGCCACGCCCTTCATGGTCATGAGCAGCAGCCCGTGCGGCGGCATCAGTAGTCCCAGCTGCATGCAGATCAGGAACATCACGCCGAACCAGACCAGGTCGATGCCCATCTGCTGCACCACCGGCATGAAGATCGGCAGCGTGATCATCATCATGCTCACTTGCTCGACGAACACGCCGAGGAAGATGAGGAACAGCATCATGCCGGCAATGATCGCGAGCGGCGGAAGGCCGGTTGCGGTGATCATCTGCGCCAGGCCGTTGCTCGCGCCGGAGAACGACAGGATCTGCGAGAAGGTGGTGGCGCCGACGATGATGAAGAGGATCATCCCGGAAATACCGGCCGTTCCGCGGAGACTTTGAATCAGGTTTTTTACAGAAAGGGATTTGTATAAAAAAGCCAAAACAATGGTCGCGAAGGCCCCCAGCGCCGCGCACTCGGTCGGAGTCGCCCAGCCGGCGATCATCGCGCCCACCACGATGACGAAGATCGATACCAGCGGAATCACATATTGCAGGAAGGGCTGGAAGCGCCGCCAGCCGTGGTACTCGTCGAAAGAGGTTTTAGGCGCGAGCTCCGGATTCATCCTGACCCGCATCACGATGTAGGCGACGAATATGACCGAAAGAATC
>JANPCY010000221.1:0-1576 GCA_031431175.1 Steroidobacteraceae bacterium
GTCACATCCGAACCTGCCAGCAGCACTCGCTCATCCCCCTCGGAATCGGCCTCGAATGCCACGTCGAGCGTCGCGGCCAGTTCGGCGTGGCCCGCCACGTCGTCGGCCGCGCGACCATGCCGCAATCCTGCGAGCGCCACCAGCCGGTAAAGCGCGCCACTGTCCAGCAAGTGCCAACCGAACTGGCGCGCAACCAGGCGCGCGACCGTGCCCTTGCCCGAACCACCGGGGCCGTCGATCGCGATGACCGGCACCATGCTCAAGTCTCCTCCCCGAGCAGCAATCCTGCGCCGCGCGCGGTTGCCGCGAAACCCGGGAAGGACGTGGCGACATGACGCACCTCGCGGATGAGCACGGGCTCGATTGCGCGCGCTGCGAGCACCGCAAAGGCCATCGCAATCCGATGGTCGCCGCGGCTCTCGACAACGCCGCCGCCGACCGCCCCGCCACGGATACGCATGCCGTCCGGCAGGACCTCGGCATGAACGCCGACGCGCCGGAGACCGTCTGCCATGACCGCGATGCGGTCGCTCTCCTTGACCCTCAACTCGGCTGCGCCGGTCACGACCGTTTCGCCCTCCGCGACCGCGGCCGCGGCAAACAGCACGGGAAACTCGTCGATTGCGCTGGCGACGAGTTCGTGCGGCACCGCAATGCCGCGCAACGGCCCGCGCCTGACTTCAAGATCGGCCACCGGTTCCCCGCCGCACTCCCGGGACGCAAGCAACCGGATGTCCGCACCCATCAGGCGCAGGATCTCGAGAAGTCCGGTTCGCGTCGGGTTGATGCCCACACCGCGGATCAACAAGGGCGCTGCACCCGCGATCAGGCCCGCGACGATGAAAAAAGCTGCGGAGGAAAAATCACCGGGAACATCGATGCGGCAGCCCTGGAGAATTGCGGGCCCCCTGATTGAAATCTCCGCGCCATCGCGCTCGACGGGAACACCGAAGGCCGCCAGCATGCGCTCGGTGTGATCGCGAGTCGGGGTGGGTTCGATGATCAATGTCCGCCCCGATGCGTAGAGCCCGGCGAGCAGGATCGCGGATTTCACCTGCGCACTCGGCACCTCGAGTTCGTGTGCAACACCCTGCAGGGCCCTTCGACCCGTGATTTCGATCGGCGGCCGGCCATCGCGCGTACGGACCCTCGCACCCATGCGCCGCAGTGGAGCGCCGATGCGATCCATTGGGCGGCGCATCAACGACTGATCGCCTACCAGCACTGAATCAAATTCCTGGCCGCACAGGAGGCCAGCCAGCAACCGCATGCCGGTACCGGAATTGCCGAGATCCAGTGCGGCGGATGGCGCCTTCAGCCCGCGCAGCCCCACGCCATGGATGATCAGCCGATCCGCCGCGGGGCGTTCGACCCGCACACCCATCGCACTGAATGCCGAAAGTGTCGCGAGGCAGTCCTCTGCGTCGAGAAAACCGCTGACTTCGGTATGGCCGTGCGCGATTGCCCCAAGAATCACCGCGCGATGCTATTGCGACTGGTCGCCGGGCACGCGGATCTCGCCCGACACCGCACCGCCCGGCCCGGCGATGAAGCTTGCGGGCAGCCCGCTCATGAC
>JANPCY010000222.1:0-1873 GCA_031431175.1 Steroidobacteraceae bacterium
AATGATAATTTTGATGCGATCCGGGCCAACTCCGAACAAGTGGCAGGCCTCGATCAGTTCCAGGCCTTTGTTCATGAGCGTCGCAGAATCCACCGAGATCTTGCGGCCCATGCGCCAGTTGGGATGAGCGACCGCCTGCTCGGGTGTCACGGAGGCGAAGTCTTCGCGCCGCATATTCAAGAACGGGCCACCCGAGGCAGTCAACACGATGCGGGTAACACCGGGTGGCGGGCGACCGCCTTCGTGGCCGGGCGGCAGGCACTGGAAAACCGCGTTGTGCTCGCTGTCGATGGGCAGGATCCGGGAACCCGACTTGCGCGCTGTATCGATCAGAAGATCCCCCGCTAGCACCAGGGCTTCCTTGTTGGCGAGTAGCAGCTGCTTGCCGGCGGCGGCCGCAGCGAGCGTCGGGGCGAGACCGGCGGCGCCGACGATTGCGGCCATGACTAGTTCGGCTTCCGGCAGCGTTGCCACTGTAACCAGTGCTTCCGGTCCGGCCAGGACGCGGGTGGCGCAATTCAAGGCCGCCAGGCGCTCAGCCAGGCTTGCGGCCGCCGTTCGATCCAGCATGGCCGCATAAGCAGGCCGGCAGCGCAGGCATTGCTCGGCGAGGACCTTGTCATTGGCACGGGCTGCAAGCGCCACGATCCGGAATCGGTCGGGATGGCGGGTGGCAACGTCGAGCGTGTTCTCTCCGATCGAGCCCGTCGAACCCAGGACAACCAGGCCCCTCATGACACGAGCCCGAGCCAGCACAGGCCCAATGCCAGCAGTGGCACCGAGGATGTGAGGCTGTCGATGCGATCGAGTACCCCACCGTGACCGGGCAGCAGGTTCCCACTGTCCTTCATGCCACGCTGGCGCTTGAACATGCTCTCCACGAGGTCACCGACCACTGATACCAGGACGGCCGCGATGCAAAGCGACAGGAACCCGAGTGGCGGCAACTCGAACCTGAGCATTGCGGCCAATGCGACCAGCAATCCGGCAATCAGGCCGCCCAGCACGCCTTCCCAGGTCTTGTTGGGACTGACCCGCGGCGCGAGGCGCAGGCGGCCGAAGAACCGGCCGCCGAAATAAGCCCCGATATCGGCGGCCCAGGCAAGAACCAGCGCGAACACGACCAGTTCGCGACCATGCTCAGCCTGCAGGTACAGCCGCGCCAATGCGAGCCAGGTCGGTGCGAGCACCCAGAGACCGGCGACGGCGGCGAAGCCTCGATGGCTATGCCCGGGCGCCAGCACGATCCAGCCGAACAGGGGTGCCCACCCCAGCAACACCAAGATCATGATGGCCTCGAAGCTCGCGAGATCAGTGCCCGCAAGCCACCACAACACGGCCATCGCGAGTGCGCAGGCGGCGAGGTAGGCGATCCGGGACGCCGGCGATTCGAGTCCGGCAAACGCCGCCCACTCCCAGGCGCCAGCCAGAATCATCACGGCCAGCGCCACCACTGCATACACGGGCGGCAGCAGCAACAACACGATCGCCAGCACTGCCACCAGTCCGATCGCTGTCATGACGCGTTGTGCAAGCATCAACTGCCCCGCAATTGGGTCGAAGTGCGGCCAAACCGGCGCTGGCGGCCGGCGAAATCCGCGAGTGCACCCTCATAGATCGATTCGTCGAAATCCGGCCACAGCGTATCGGTGAACCAGAGCTCGGTGTAGGCCAGATCCCACAACAGGAAGTTGCTGATGCGCCGCTCACCGCCGGTGCGTATGAAAAGATCCGGTTCTGCGCGACCTGCCGTGCTCAGGCAGGCGGCGAATGCCGCTTCGTCCAGCTGTTCCGGATCCAGCGTCCCGGCGACAAGCTTGCCGGCCAATTGCTGCGCGGCCTGCGTGACATCCCAGCGCCCGCCGTAGGCGAC
>JANPCY010000223.1:0-1589 GCA_031431175.1 Steroidobacteraceae bacterium
TAGATAGTGGCGTATGTGGCGCGCCAGGCGGCCGCCACCAAGCAGGGCGTAGTGCGTCATCGGTACCTGTCCTGAAGGATCAAGTCCTGACCGGAATATACAGCGCATTCCAGCCGCTTGCAGCATTCCCGGTCAGCTGGCTGGACATCATGATGATCGGATGTTAGCATCACGATGTGCGCACGACACTGACCATAGAAACAGACGTTGCGGCCCGCCTCAAGGCCGAGGCGCGCCGCACCGGCAGGCCTTTTAAAGACCTCGTCAACGAGTGCCTGCGATCGGGCCTCGCCCGGTGCAAGATCTCGCAGCGACCCGCGCGTTTTGTCGTTAAGCCGCGGGATTTCGGAGGCTTGCGGCCTGGCCTGTCGATCGACAATATCGGTGAGCTGCTTGAACGAGTAGAAGGCCCGGATCACCCGTGATTGTCGTTGACGCCAACGTCCTGCTCTACGCCTATAACCCCGCCAGCCTGCATCACGAATCCTGCCGCGTCTGGCTCGAGGACTCTATCAACGGCACCGAGCCGGTGGGCCTGCCGTGGCAGGCGATACTGGCGTTTCTAAGGATTTCGACGAGCCCACGCGTATTCGAGCGGCCGCTCGACTGCGCGGAAGCGGTGCTGATTGTCGACGAATGGCTGGCCTGTCCGACGGTTACCCTCGTGGAACCGTCGCAGGACTATTGGCGCGTGTTGAAGGAGCAGCTTCGGGACGCGCAGATTAGCGGGCCGCTCGTGAGCGACGCGGCGTTGGCGAGCCTGGCGCTGGAACACGGCGCCAGCATTTGCACGACGGACCGCGACTTCCAGAGGTTTCGCGGCCTCAGGGTACTGGACCCACTGGCAAGCAAATCTGGACGACAATAAGTTCCATGCCAACCATCACGCTTCCCGATGGCAGCCAACGGCCCTTTGACCACCCGGTGACCGTGGCCGAGGTCGCGGCCGCGATCGGCAAGGGCCTGGCGCGCGCGGCGCTCGCGGGCGCGGTGGACGGCAGGCTGGTCGACATGGCGCACGTGATCGTGAGCGACGCAAAGCTGCGGATCATCATGTCGAAGGATCCCGAAGGCCTCGAGATCATCCGTCACTCGACGGCGCATCTGCTCGCGCAGGCGGTCCAGTCGATCTACCCGGGAGCGCAGGTGACGATCGGCCCGGTCATCGACGACGGTTTCTATTATGACTTCGCCTTCGAGCGGCCATTCACGCCCGAGGATCTCGAGAAGTTCGAGGCGAAGATGCATGAGCTTGCGAAGGCGGACCAGCCGGTACATCGGCGCGTGCTGTCACGCGATGCTGCGATCAGCCACTTCAAGTCCATCGGCGAGCACTACAAGGCCGAAATCATTGCGGCGATCCCGGCGGGCGATGAAATCTCGTTGTACGGCCAGGGCGACTGGGAAGACCTCTGCCGCGGCCCACATGTGCCATCGACCGGCAAGCTCGGAGCTTTCAAACTGACAAAGGTCGCGGGCGCCTACTGGCGCGGCGATTCGAAGAACGCAATGCTGCAGCGGATCTACGGCACGGCCTGGCCCGACGATAAGCAGCTCAAGGAATACCTGCTGAGGCTCGAGGAAGCTGA
>JANPCY010000224.1:0-2478 GCA_031431175.1 Steroidobacteraceae bacterium
GAGGAAACGACGTGCCGCCTGTGGGCGGCACGTCTGTCTCGGCCGCTGTCCACCGGATGCTGATGGAAGCCGGTAGCGCCTATACTTCTGCGACCCCGCATGCCCAAGGAGTGCTTTGAGTGCCGACGATCGTGATCAAGCCTGACAGCCTGAACGATCTGAACGCGAATTACGCGCAGGTGCCACTGACAAACCCCGTGTTCCTGAACAGCGTCCCGAAATGCGGTACGCACCTGATGCGGAACATCATCCGGATGTTCGTTCCCGTCGAGCAGCAGTATCACAAGGCCTTCATCCAGCACCCGAACCTGCACCAGCATCTGGCCGCTTTTTCGCCCGCGTCCCCGCGCCTCAGCTGGGGCCACCTGCTTTTTTCCGACGATGCCACGATAGCCTTGCGCCAGGTGCATCACATCGTGCTCATTCGCGACCCCTACGACTGGGTGCTGGCCCGCGCGCGCTTTTTCCTTTCCGATGCCTTCAAGGGCTCGCTCGAGCACCTGAAGGGCGGCAACGTATCCGTCGAGGAAGCGCTCAACATGATGATCTTCGGGGTCCACGACAAGGCGCCGACCCTTCAGGAAATTTTCCTGCACAACGCGGTGAGCTGGCTTGGAACCAAGGCGCGCTTCGAACGCTATGAAGACCTCATCCGAAACTTGCGGGACCTCGAATCCGCAGCCGCAGATCTATATTTCACCGCGCTGTTGAAAGATTGCGGGATCGACAGGATGCCCGACGACTGGCGCGCGCGCGTCCGCGTCGGGTCCGATCGCAATCAAAGCGGCACCGCGCGGGAAAACCTCGGCGGTCCGGCGGCCGACGTTCCCGACGAGTTGCCCGATACCCAGAAACGGCTCGTGGATTTCGCAGCGCCCGGATTGCGACAGATGCTCGGCTATGCTTGAAGCCCCGGTCTGCTGGAAGTGCGGTGCATCGCTTGCGGATCTCAGCTTGCCACTATCCCGGACCGACGAATGCCGTAGCTGCCGGGCCGAATTGCACGTGTGCCGCATGTGTCGTTTCTACGACACCAGCAAGGCAAAAAGCTGCGGCGAGCCGATCGCCGATGAAGTGCAGGACAAGACCCGGTCCAATTTCTGCGGGTATTTCGTGGCTGCGGGCGGGCGATTCCAGCCGCGCAGTGAAGCCGGAGACCAGGCAAAAACCACCCTGGAGTCGCTTTTTTGGGCAAAAAAGTGAAGCCGTTGTTGATTCCGGGTTCCCTACCCCCACCTATTCGTCCACAATGATCCCCATGAATGAGACAACTGCCACCGAACGCCCGCGCATCCTCTGGGTCAACGTCCTGATGTTCGTGTTCACACTGCTCGGCGCGGTCGTCGTCGTGCCGTGGTACGGGTTCACGGTGGGTTACAGCACGGCCGCGTGGATCTGGTGCGTCGTGCTGCTCTACGCCAACGGGCTTGCGATCACCGGCGGCTATCACCGGCTCTGGTCGCACCGGACCTACGATGCGCATTGGGCGCTCAGGTTCATCTACATGATCCTGGGCGCGATGGCGCTGCAGAACAGCGTGCTGGTCTGGGCCTCCGGCCACCGGGACCATCACCAGCATGTCGACGACAATGACCGCGATCCCTACTCCGCGGGCCGCGGCTTTTGGTTCTCGCACATCGGCTGGATGCTGCGGCGTTACCGCAGCGGCGAGACCGATTTCAGCAATGTCCGTGACCTGCAGAAAGACCCGCTGGTCGCGTTCCAGCACCAGTACTACTACCCGCTCGCGATCGGCCTTAACGTTGTCGTACCGCTCGCGCTCGGCTGGTTGCACGGCGACCTGTGGGGCGTGTTCCTGCTGGCCGGCGTGCTGCGCCTGGTCCTCAGCCACCATTTCACATTCCTGATCAATTCGGCGGCCCACGCTTTTGGACGGCAGCCCTATACCGACGAGAACAGCGCGCGCGACAACCCATGGCTCGCCGTCCTGACTTATGGCGAGGGCTACCACAACTTCCACCACCAGTTTGCGCATGACTACCGCAATGGAATTCGCTGGTGGCACTGGGATCCGAGCAAGTGGATCATCTGCTCGCTGTCATGGATCGGGGTGACGCATCGGCTCAAGCGCACGCCGGACGTCGCCATCCAGCGCGCGCGCCTCACGATGCAGTTCCGCCGCGTCCAGGAGAGTTTGGAGCGCCGCAAGCCGCATCTGCCACACATCGATCTCGAGCAGCTGCGGGCACGGATCGCGCATGAATACGATTTATTCGTCGCGACGCTCGCGGAGTGGTCGAAGGTCACCGATTCCTGGTACACGCGGACCCGCGAGCAGATCGTGCATCGCTGGGAAGAAGCCAGTTTCAGGATCGAAACCCGCGCGATCCTCTATCAACTGCGCATGCAGCATCGTCGCCTGCAACTGCTCGGGGCCCAGCTCGCCTGATTGGCACGCTGCAGCGCGCCTCGTCCATGGAGGCCGGATGCTCACCCGAATTCGCCAGCAACTGCTGA
>JANPCY010000225.1:0-3734 GCA_031431175.1 Steroidobacteraceae bacterium
ACGACCGGATCTTCGAGACGCTAGCGGCGGTGATCGACGGCCTGACATAAAAAAAGGCCGGCGCCGCACGGCGCCGGCCTTCCAGTCGGTGCGCGACTTACCGCGTGGCCTTGATCACCACGCGCCGGTTGTTGGCACGGCCTTCCGCGGTCGCATTGCTGTCGGCCGGGCTCGCTTCGCCCATACCGGTTGCAACCACCATTGACGCACTCAGCCCCGCGTCAATGAAGTACTGCCGCACCGAATCCGCACGGCGCTGCGACAGCCCCTGATTGTAGGCATCCGAACCGACGCTATCGGTGTGGCCCTCAATGGCGACTGTAGTGCCCGCGACGATGTCGGCCGGCCTGGTCTTCAGTTCTTGTACCAGCCCGTCGAGTTGTCCACGAGCTTCAGCTTTCAACGCGGCCGAATCGAATTCGAACAGCACACCGCGCAGAGTTATTTCCTTGAAGCAGCCGATCGCGTCGACGACCACGCCCGCAGGCGTCGTCAGGCAGCGGTCCTTGTCGTCCGTCACACCGTCATGGTCCCCGTCACCCGGAGGTGGCGGCGGCGGGGGCGGCGGCGGAGCAGCCACCTCCTCGGAAGCCCACGGGAATGTGGTCGAGACCGAGAAGATCAGACGGTAATCATTGTTGAACTCGTTGCTAGTCACCCGATACGGTTTGCTCGTGTCCCAGCCCGCAACTTTCAGTCCCAAGTTGAAGTGGCCTGCCGTGTAACCGACGCCGGCCGAGTAGTCCAAGAGCTCTTCGGCGTTGCGCTTCCAGTATTCGCCATAGTTGTATCCGCCGTGCAGATTCAGTGTGAATCCGGCAGGCAACCCGAAACTGGCGTTGAGTTCTGTATAGAGGGCATCCTGATCGGTGCCGGCGTAATTATCCGTGTACCACTGTTTCAGCTTGAATGGTCCATGGCTGATCGAGGCGTATGCTTCCGGGTAGTCCTGGATTTTGAGACTGGTCGCCGAGGCCGAACTATTTGAAAATGGTATTGATTGGGGGTAGGTGTACCAGATGATGCCCAGATCCCAGCCGATCGCGTCCGTGAAACTGCCGGCCCAACCTGCGTAAAGATCCAGCTCGATCTCGTCACTAACAGAGCTGCCATAGTCAACATTGCTTAACCAGGCGCCGGCGTAGAAGCCGCTGTCGGCGGCATAGTCCAGACTCCACTGCAGCGCAGGGTCTGAAGCGCTCAGTGACTGGCCACGGAAGTCGTAATCCGATACCACAGTAGCGGTAGAGGAAACGCCTGCATTGGCCACCCCAGCCATCGCGAACAATGCGGCTGCGACCAGCCCTGTTGAATACTTCATTGGATCTCCCTCATGGCACCCGGCTCTGAGCGAGCCGTAGCTTATCGCCCATTCTATGTAAAAAAGTGTCCGTTACGCAACGAGGGCCTGCCCCAGTGCCGGGGAATCGGGGGAATTCATCAGATGTACAGGCGTTGCGAACCCGCAACACTAGCTCAAGTGGGCTTTGCGGCCTCGAAGATTGCATAGCGCTTGCGCGCCGGTTCGACGGTCTCCCAGGTGCCGCTGAACCCGGCGGGTATGACCCAGGCGTCGCCGGCATTGAACTGCCAGCGGCGCCCATCCGCCGAGGTGAGAACGACGCGGCCTTCTAGCAAATGGCAGAATTCGTGCTCGGTGTACTCGATCTGCCACTTGCCGACATTGCTGGCCCAGGTACCTGCCAGGAACTGCTGGCTGGGGTCGGTGTAGAAATTGCGCACCCAGGTCTTTGGCTCACCTTTCAACACGCGCTCAGGCGCCGGCGCCGATTCCTGAGCCTTCAGGTTGCGCCGGAAATCCACAATTGTTGGTGTCGTCATCGCCGCCTCCCAGGCTGCCGCGGGCCACATGGTCGATTCATGAATTGAACAGTATGCGAATTCGTTCGCGAATGCTTGGCATGCGGCGACTCTGAAGCGTAGGATGAAATTGCCGCCCGCCACCATGTGCGTCGCGGGCCCGAAGCAGGAACCGGGCCGTGAGCAATCGCCTGACGCCAATCGTCGGAAACTGGTACTCGCACCGCGACAAGGGCGAGACTTTCCAGGTCGTGGCACTCGATGAGGGCTCCGGCACCATCGAGATCCAGGAATTCGACGGCGGAATCGACGAGATCGACTTCGCCGATTGGCGCCAGTTCACCGTCGCCTCCGCGGCCCCGCCTGACGATTGGGGTGGATCGGTGGATGACATCGAACCGGACGAGTTCGGCTACACCGACCTCACGGAAGACATCAGGCCCGGGAATCCCATCGAGACGGCGACATTCACTTGGGAACAAGTCGTCGAGGACGACGACATCGACGAGATCCAGCTCCACTGAGGTCAGAATGAAAAACAACGAATCCCTGGT
This sequence comes from Steroidobacteraceae bacterium, assembly GCA_031431175.1. Taxonomy (GTDB): domain Bacteria; phylum Pseudomonadota; class Gammaproteobacteria; order Steroidobacterales; family Steroidobacteraceae; genus SCUD01. The sequence goes on from JANPCY010000225.1 coordinate 2,376, forward strand.
CGCGCGGCGCAATGCGGCGGTCGCGCGCGGCGTTGCAATGGCGCAACCGATCTATATCGAGCGTGCCGAGAATGCGCTGCTTTGGGATGCCGACGGAAATCGCTACGTCGACTTCGCCGGCGGCATCGCCGTGCTGAATACCGGCCATCGCCATCCGCGCGTCCTGGAAGCCGTGCGCGCGCAGCTCGAGAAGGTCACCCACACCTGTTTCCAGGTCACCGGTTACGAGCCCTACGTCGCGCTGTGCGAACGCCTGAACAATCTGGCGCCCGGCGCTGGCGCAAACAAGTCGCTGCTGATGACGACCGGCGCCGAGGCGATAGAGAACGCAATCAAGATTGCGCGCGTCCACACCGGGCGATCCGCCGTGATCTCCTTCGCCGGCAGCTTTCACGGCCGCACGATGATGGCGCTCGCGCTGACCGGCAAGGTCGAGCCGTACAAGGCCGGTTTCGGGCCGCTGCCGGGAGAGGTGTATCACGCGCCATTCCCGAATGCGCTGCATGGGGTGTCGGTGGACGATTCACTTGATGCGATCGCGATGCTGTTCAAGTGCGACATCGAGCCCACGCGCGTCGCTGCGATCATTTTCGAGCCGGTGCAGGGCGAAGGCGGGTTTTACGTCGCGCCGAAGGAATTCGTGCTGCGGCTGCGCGAGCTCTGCGACAAGCACGGCATCCTGCTGATCGCCGACGAGATCCAGAGCGGCGCGGGCCGCACCGGACGCATGTTCGCGATGGAGCACTTTGGCATTGCCGCGGACATCACGACCCTGGCCAAGTCGCTCGCCGGAGGATTTCCGCTTTCCGCGGTCGTCGGCCGCGCCGAAGTCATGGATGCCTGCGCGCCCGGCGGACTCGGCGGCACCTACGCCGGTAGTCCGGTCGCCTGTGCAGCGGCGCTCGCAGTGCTCGACGTGTTCCAGCAGGAGCAGATCTTCGCGCGCGCCGGCAAGCTGGGCACGCGCCTGACTGCGCGGTTGAAGAAACTCGCCATGCGCCATCCTTCGATGGCCGAGATCCGTGGCCTCGGTGCGATGGTGGCATTCGAACTGTGCGAGGGCGGCGACCCGTCGAAGCCGGCGGTCGACCTGACGCGCGCACTGACGAAGCGCGCCCGCGAACTCGGGTTGATCCTGCTGTCCTGCGGAATCTACGGCAACGTGATCCGCATCCTCGTGCCGATCACGGCGGAAGATGCCGTCGTGGACGAAGGCCTCGGGATCCTGGAGCGAGCCCTCGACGAGCTCGAAATGGTGGCTAGGGAGAGAATCGAACTCTCGACCCCGGGGTTTTGAATCCCGTGCTCTAACCAGCTGAGCTACCTAGCCACGCGGTGGGAAGGTACCCTCGGGGAGGC
>JANPCY010000226.1:0-2114 GCA_031431175.1 Steroidobacteraceae bacterium
GGCAGGCCTCCGCAGCAGAAGCGCAGGGCACTATGCCACCACAATGGTCCGCTCATGGACAAGTTATGACACGACTGCGCGGCTACCTGCTATTCCTGGGCGTGCTAGCGACCGCGTCGCCGACGAAGGCCCGGTGCCAAAGCGCCATCCCACCGGTGAAGACCAGCGCACAGGTCGAAGATATCTACGTGGCGCACGCCGTCCGAATATCGCGTGGCGCCCCGACTGTGCTCTGTGACTCGAGCAGGATCGGCTTCGGTAGGGCCCTGTTTGAAGACCGCTTTGCCCTTCGGTCGATTCAAGTCCGCGCTGCCGATGGCCTCGTGGTCAATACCGATGCCCAACCCATTGGTACCATGCACGCCTGTTTCGGCGCGACGGCCGATTCTGCCATGGTCAACTTCCATGCAGAAGGGAGTCTTGCCACCGTCGCCTTCCTTGGGAAGGGCGAATGCTTGGCGGTCAAGCGTGACTTCCCCGAGTCCGGGCTCACGGTGATGCGATGCTTCCTCGAGCTCGGGAACCTCCCCGTCGGGTACACCGGTGGCCATCTGACCTCGAACACCATCCTTTCGCGCGTGGCAGTTGGCGCGGTATCTGAACCGGAGGGGTACACGCAGCCGTCCATCGTGACGGTAAGGTTGTGGAAGCACCGGTAGGGGGCTTCTCCCCGAACGACCCGACCGGCCACGGCAACAGCAACACGCACAGCGGACGACACGAGAACCATGCAACACACGGCACGGACGAGCAACTCTACACCTTGGACCGACCGTCGTACGGTCGTCCCGGCGTCGACCAGATACCGACGCTTGGTCGTATCACTGGTGTCTGGTCTTGCGGTGATGCTTGCCTGCGGTCCGGCCACCGAGCCGACGGACACCCGACCGCTGATTGCCGATTTTGAGCGTCTCTTGCCACAGCCGGGCGACGGCTCGGTCAATCGCGGCTGCACCTACGCGGAGGACGGCGTCACGCTGGCCAATCTGAATTGCGGGGGCGGCGGCGATTTCAAGTCGATTCATCCCCCGAACTATCGCTACAGCGCCTCGGTGTCCTTCTTCAACAATGTGCAACTCGGGATCACCCGGCTGACCTTGACCAGCGGCGGCAGCTTCGATCTCATGTCCATCGATCTGGACGGATTAAACGGCAGCGCGACCTTCATCCCACCGGGCGGCGTCCTTTCCTATGCACAGCCGGCGCTGTTCGTGTTCATCGGTACCCGGCCGGACGGTACCACGGTCACGGAGTCCTTCACCAGCGACCACAACTTCCCCCATCGTCAGATCCACACATTTAGCGCATTGTTTGACCGTGTCACCCAGGTGACATGGATGCAGGACAACGGCTACCCCCGTCCGAGTCAGCAGTTCGACAACATCGTCCTCCTCCGCAAGCCGTAGCCATGCACCCCACAACAGCAGTGGGCGTTCGTGAAATCCTGCGTCATGTATACCTCGAGGCTTGGCCGAAGGAGGGTCCAATCGCTCAGCCTGCCCCTGATCCATCAGCCTGGACGTCGGCCCGCCTGCGCACGGTCAAGACTGTCCACACCGTCGCCTGGGGTTTTTTCGTCGCCTCCATCGTCGCGGTGCCGGTAGCCGCCTGGCTCAGGCGCTTCGATTGGGCGTTAATCTTTGCCGGCGTCGTGCTCGGTGAGGTCCTCGTGCTTGCGTTCAACCGCTTGCAGTGCCCCCTGACCTCCATCGCCGCTCGGTATACCACAGATCGGCGGCCCAATTTTGATATTTTCCTGCCGGAGTGGCTTGCCCGACGTAACAAGGAGATCTTCGGCACGCTGTATGTGCTCGGGCTCGTCTTTGCACTTGCGCGATGGAAGGGTTGGGTGGGTTGAACCGGCAGGCGAGTTCGCTCGGCCCATGGTGGTCGCCCCGTGGGGTCGAGGACGGCCGCCGGAGTATGAATGACAGCACGCGTCCGCGCCATGAGGGTCAGGGGGCCACGCAAGGAGGTTCGATGATGAGCGAGCCGGTCATCAACGTGTCGGAGCTGACTCGCCGATTTGGCGCCACGACGGCCCTCGACGCCGTCACCCTGTCGCTGTCACGCGGAGCAGTTTACGGCCTCGTTGGCGCGAATGGCGCGGGCAA
>JANPCY010000227.1:0-5321 GCA_031431175.1 Steroidobacteraceae bacterium
GGTGGGTTCGAACAACCCGGATGGCATCGAAATCAAGAAGACCAAGGGCCAAGACGGCATTCCGCTGGACGGTATACCGTTTCATCCTTACTACACAGTAAAGGATATTTACGGACTTGCGATATTCCTCGTATTGTTCGCCGCAGTCGTGTTCTTCGCGCCGGAGATGGGCGGGTTGTTCCTCGAAGCGGCGAATTTCGAACCGGCGAGTCCGCTGCTGACACCCGAGCACATCGCGCCGGTGTGGTATTTCACACCGTACTCCGCGATGTTGCGGGCCGTGCCGGCTTTGGCGGGCACGCAGGTCTGGGGCGTGCTGGTGATGTTCGCGGCAATCCTGCTGCTGTTCTTCCTTCCCTGGCTCGACCGCGCGCCGGTCAAGTCGATCCGTTACCGCGGCCCGATCTACAAGGTCGCGGTGATGCTGTTCGGCGCTTCGTTCATCTTGTTGGGCTATTGCGGCCTTCAGCCAGCCGTGCCCGCGCAGCCGTACCAGGGGCTCTCGGTGATTGGCACGGTTTACTACTTCGCGTTCTTCCTGTTGATGCCCTGGTACACGCGCATCGACAGCCACAAGCCGGAACCCTCGCGGGTGACCTCGTGAGGCCAGCTAGATTACTGCTTGCGCTTGTGGTGCTGTACTGGCCACTGGCGCTGCCTGCTTCGACGAATGGCTACCCGCACCAGGAAGCGGATACAGACGTTGGCAACCTGGCGTCGCTGCAACGCGGCGCGCGCAACTTCGTCAACTACTGCCTCGGCTGCCATTCCGCGAAGTACATGCGCTACAGCCAGGTCGCCGAGGACATTGCGCTGACCGAGGACGAACTGCAGGACAATCTGATGTTCACCGGCACGCGCGTCTACGACCCGATGCTGTCATCAATGCCCGCCGAGCAGGCGCGAATTTGGTTCGGCAATGCGCCACCCGACCTGTCGCTGATCGCGCGCAGCCGCGGCGTCGATTACGTCTACACCTACCTGAAGTCCTTCTATGACGACCCGTCCCGGCCAACCGGGGCGAACAACGCAGTTCTCCCGCAAACGGCCATGCCGGATGTCCTCGCCGGCCTGCAGGGACCGCAGAAGCCGGTCTACGAGATGCGGACGAACAAGGAAGGCAAATCGGTGCAGGTTCTGGTGCGTGTCGAATCCACCGGGCCGGGCGAGATGAGCGCAGTGGAGTTCGACGGCTTCGTGCGCGACACGGTCAACTTCCTCGAGTACGTTTCAGAGCCCGCCAAGTCCCAGCGCCGCTCGCTGGGCGTCTGGGTGATCCTGTACCTGTTGATGTTCACGGCCTTCACGTACTTCCTGAAGAAGGAATACTGGAAGGACGTGAAGGCCTGAGTTCATGGCCGCGCAGCAGACTTCGCGGCGACCCTACCTGGTCCGCGCGATGCACGAGTGGATGACCGACAACGGTCAGACACCGCACCTGGTCGTCGACGCCGGCGTCGCCGGCACCGAGGTGCCAAAGTCCTTTGTACGTGACGGCCGCATCACGCTGAATGTCGGCTGGCAGGCGACTCAGGGGCTCAAGCTCGGCAACGAGTGGATCGAATTCTCCGCCCGCTTCGGCGGCGTGCCGCAACAGGTCCGCGTTCCGGTCGCTGCGGTGCTCGGCATCTACGCGCGCGAAACCGGCCAGGGCATGCTGTTCCAGGACGAAAGCGACGCTAGCCCACCACCCGCAGCACCCAGCCCCGACGACTCCGGTAGCCGCCCGAAACTCCGCGTCGTCAAGTAATTCCTGGCACCGCCAGTAGTTGAGTCTGAGCGTCGCTACTCCGGCAGCTTCATCTTGCGCAGGAATGCCTTGAAGCGGGGGTCATCGGCCAGATTCCTGAACAGAGGCTCGCCGGTGATTTCGTCAAGGGAAGCATCCTTCTGCTGGTAGGCGCGTTCGAGCCATTCGAGTGCGCGATCGTGATCACCGCGATACGCGTAGGTCATGCCCACAAAAAACGCACCCGTGTCGGCCCATTGCGCAATTTGCGCTTGCAGCGCCTCATCCGCCTCGGCCTGACGGCCGGCTGCCTGCAAGTCGATCGGAAGAAACCACAGGCGAGTTGCGTCGTCAACTTCCTGCTGCACCATGGCAAGCGCCGCATCCGCCTTGCCCTGCGCCAGCAGCGTCTTGCCGAGGTACGAGCGAGTCCACAGGAAACCCGGCTGCAGCTCGAGCAACTTTCGGTACAGGTCTTCTGACTCTGCGAATCGACCTGCGCGGTAATAGGTAAATCCGAGATTCCAGATCAGATAGGTGTTCAACGGATCACGGACCAGCGCCGCGCGCAGCTGCTTCTCGGAGTCGTCCCAATGGCCGAGTGGCGCGGACAGCCTTCCGGCGGCCAGCAGCGCACTCGGATTCGTTGGATCAATGGCAAGCGCCTGCCGCCCTTCGGCCTCCGCGGCCGGCCAATCCCAGTCCAACGACATATACGCCCACTGGAGGCGGGCATGTGCCTCCGCAAGATCCGGACTCAACTGCAACGCGTGCTGTGCCAGCTGCCGCACGCGTTCCCAGCCTTCCGTCGGAGCCAGCCAGCCATTGTCCGTCTTCATCGAAACGACGGTTGCCAGCGCGTACCATGCCATTCCATAGCCCGGGTCAAGCTTGATCGCTTGTTCCAGATAGACGCCTGCGGCGTCCAGGGACGCCTTGGTGTTCTCATTCACGGCACTCATGGCGCGCAGGTACGCCTGGTAAGCCTCGAGATTCAGCGTGCCACCTTTCCGGCGACTCACCTCTCCACCCGCAAGCCGGATTTGCAGCGCCTGCACGATGGCATTCGCAATCTCGTCCTGCACTTTGAAGATGTCGTCGACCGGGCGGTCGTAAGTCTCTGACCACAGATGCGTACTGTCGGCGGTGCGAATCAGCTGTGCGGAGATGCGCAGCATGTTGCCGGATTTGCGGACGCTGCCTTCCAGCACATTGGCGACGTTCAGCTTCTTCGCGATCTCCGCGATGTCGATCTTCTCGCCCTTGAAGGCGAATGAGGAGGTGCGGGCTATCACCTTCAGTTCGGGAACCTGCGCCAGCAGGTTCAGCAGTTCCTCGGCGATGCCGTCGGACATGTACTCCTGATCTTTGGCCGCGGACATGTCCGTGAAGGGCAGGACCGCGATTGACTTTTCCGGGATCGCGGGCGGCGCCTCCACCAAAGACTTCGGCTCGTCGACTCGCTTCGACAGCCAGAACTGGTCAACGACAAGGTATGCGAGAGCGACTGCGGTGATGGCAGCCAACGCGACGAGCATCAGTCTCGGTCGTCGGCTCGCCTGTGTGACCACTGAAGAGTCTGGGTCGGTGCGGGCCGCCGGGTCGGATGCGTGCGCTACGCAGCGCTGCAATGCATCAACCAGCTTGGGCAACGCACGCTCGACCCCCGTGGCGCTCGCATCAAGCCACTGTGAGGTGTTCAGGAAATACTCGAGAGCGGCCGGTATCGGCGCGAGGTCAATGCGGAACGACACCACGGGGTGCCGCTTCGAACTCGCGCGTTCCACTTCCCTGAGTACGTGCTGGGACACGGCGGCGTTCTGCGACAAGACCAGCACCACCACCGTGGTCGAATCGATGGCGTGAACGATCGCCTCGGAATAAAACTCGCCGGGCGTCACGTCACGCGGCGCTATCCAGCACCTCACTCCCGCGCGTTCCAGGGCCGCACAAACGGAGTCAGCAACGGCACGATCGGACGAGGCGTAGCTGATGAATACCTTGTGTGTGCCGGACCGGCCGCGCACGGCTCCCGGCGCCGCAAGCGCGGCGTCAGTTGCCTGTTCTCCGTCGCTGCCTTCGGGCATTTCGGGCATCCCAACGTACCTGCGGGGAATCGTCGCGGATGTTCACCGGGTTGGCAACCTGTGTGGATTTCGGGGCTGCGCGACGGCCACTTGGACGCCCGTCTGAAAATGGCTCAGCGTCCGCGCGCGGTACGCACTGCTGAGTTTGCTTCAGGACAGATTCACCGCAAATACGGGCGCCTAAATCTTAAGCTGATCGCCTATCGGCAACTGTCGTATGCGCTTGCCGGTTGCCGCAAAGATCGCATTGCACAGCGCCGGCAAGATCGGCGGCACACCCGGCTCGCCCACGCCGCCCAGCGGCTTGCCGTAATCGCCGGGCACGATATGAACCCGGATCTGGCGCGGCGCTGCAGGCATGCGCGTCACTTCGTATTGGTGGAAATTATCCTGCTGCGCACGACCAGCCTTGAAGGTGATTGCTCCCGACGTGGCCGCGCTTACGCCCATGACGCAGGCCCCCTCCAATTGTGCGCGTACGCGGTCAGGATTGACCGTCGCCCCGCAGTCGATCGCAATATCCACGCGCGGAATGGTTACCGCGCCCTTGGCGTCAATTGCGACCTCCACAACCGCCGCGACGTAACTGACGAAACTGTAGTGCGCGGCGATGCCGAGCCCGCTTCCTTTGGGCAGCAACCTGCCCCAGCCTGCCTCTTTCGCGGCTAGCTCCACGACGCCCCGCAGACGCCCGATATTCACGGGATAGCGCTCGGGTGATTCGCCCTCGTTGTAGGTATCGCTCAGCATCTGTGGCGTCACCATGCGCGCGGGGCCGATCACCTCGAGCAGAAAGTCTTTCGGGTCGCGCCCCGCCGCTGCAGCCAGCTCGGCGACGAACGACTGCACCGCGAATGCGTGAGGAATATTCGTTACCGAACGGAACCAGCCAATCCGCGTGTGCGCGATCGCTTCCGGATTCTCGATGCGAATGTTGGGAATTGCGAAGGGCACGTTGATGACGCCCATGCCGAGTTCATAACTCGCCTGCTGCTTGGCATCTGCGTCGAACGTCGAGTCGATCGTCGGCGAGACGCTGCGGTGCAGCCACGCCACCGGTAGTCCCCTGGCATCGACGCCGGCTTCCAGGTGCTCGACGGATACGGTGTGGAAATAGTCGTTGTGAAGATCGTCCTCGCGTGTCCAGACAACCTTGACCGGCTCGCCATCCATAGCCTTGGACAGCACGGCCGCCTCGATGCCGTAGTCGCCCATGGATTTGCGGCCAAATCCACCGCCGAGCAAGGTGACGTGCACGGTGACATCTTCAACCGGCATGCCGAGTCGCTTGGCGACCAGGTCGCGCGCGCCCTGGGGTGACTGAAATCCGCCCCAGACCTCGCATTTGCCTTGCGCAATCCGGGCGCTCGCCACTGGGGGTTCCATCGACGCATGCGCGAGGTGCGGAAGGTAGTATTCCGCCGTGATGCGTTTCGCGGCAGCTGCTGCGGCAACGGTGAAGTCCCCGTCATCGCGCACAACCTTGCCGGGCTTGCGCGCAGCCT
>JANPCY010000228.1:0-4538 GCA_031431175.1 Steroidobacteraceae bacterium
GGCGATGATCGCAGCGGCCGTCGCCAGCAGCACGAGCGGCGTCAGCGCCCATTGAGGCGCCATCAGGTAGAAGGGGCTGGCGACCGACCCCGCATCCGACAGCGCCAACGCGCCCTGGCCGAAGTAATTCAGCACGAGTGATGGCAGCACGAGGCCATACCATGCGACGCGGATCGGGCGGCGCCCGAAGTGCCCCATGTCCGCGTACAGCGCTTCGCCGCCGGTCACCGTCAGGAACACCGCCGCCAAAACGATCAGCGACTCTCCGCGATGCTCGATCAAAAAGGCGATCGCATAGGCGGGGTTGACCGCCGCGAGCACCGACGGCTGGCGCAGGATCCAGCTGATGCCGAGCACCGCGAGTGTCAGGAACCAGATCACCATCACCGGACCGAACAGGCCACCGACCGTGCCGGTGCCCCGCTTCTGGAAATTGAACAGCAATACCAGGATGACGATCACCAGCGGAATCACGGCGGCGCTGAACGCCGGACTCATGACGGAGAGTCCCTCGACGGCAGACATCACAGTGATCGCCGGCGTGATCGCGCCATCACTGAAGAAAAGTGCCGCTCCGAACAGGCCGAGCGTGACGGTCGCGGTCGTCGGCAGCCAGGTGCGCTTCGCGAGGACCAGTTCCATCAGCGCCAGCACGCCGCCCTCGCCGTGGTTGTCGGCGCGCAGGATGATCCCGGCGTACATGATCGAGATCACAATCGTCAGCGACCAGAAGATCAGCGACAGGATGCCCAACACATTCGCAGGCGTCGGGGTCATCCCATCGATGCCGGCGAAGCAGGTACGAAATGCGTACAGCGGACTCGTGCCGATGTCCCCGTAAACGACCCCGAGCGCGCCAAGTGCGAGAGTGCGCGTCGACAGTTTCGATGAATTAGACATGGGGAAATTGAAAGACCCCGGACAGCTGGTCGGGTCGGCGTATTATAATCCAACGTTCGGGAATCCGTGCGTCACTGTGATATAACGCCGCCTGCATTCTGCGCTGGAGTTCCGCCTTGGCCGGCAAGCTCGTCCTGGTCCGTCATGGTCAGAGCACCTGGAATCTGGAAAATCTGTTCACGGGTTGGACCGATGTCGACCTGACTGAGCAGGGTCGTGCCGAAGCGCGTGCCGCAGGCAAGCTGCTTCGCGAACAGCGTTACGAATTCGACCTGGCCTTCACATCCGTGCTGAAGCGCGCGATCCGCACGCTCTGGTTGATGCTGGACGAAATGGATCGCATGTGGATTCCGGTTGAGCGCGACTGGCGCCTGAATGAGCGTCACTACGGCGCCCTGCAGGGTCTCGACAAGGCAGCCACGACCGAGAAGTTCGGCTCCGAGCAGGTCAGGATCTGGCGACGGAGCTACGACATTCCTCCACCTCCGCTCGCGGCAGACGACCCGCGTCATCCAAAATTCGATTTCCGTTACCGCGATGTCCCGGTATCCGAGTTGCCGGCAACCGAGTCGCTGAAGGACACGCTCGCCAGGGTCGAGCCCTGCTGGCGCGGTCGCATTGCGCCTGCACTTGCAGCCGACCGCAACGTCCTGGTCGTTGCGCATGGCAACAGCCTGCGCGCCATGGTCAAGATGTTGGACGGCATGGGCGACGATGAAATTGTCGGCTTCAATATCCCGACCGGTGTTCCGATCGTCTACGAGCTCGACGAGGGGCTGCGGCCCGCGGCGCCGCGTCGCTTTCTGGGCGACGCCGCAGTAATCGAAGCGGCGGCGCTTGCGGTCTCGCGGCAGGCTGAAAGCCGCTAGCCCGCCGCGCTAGCCACGCCGCACTACTCCTCCGGCGCAATCTCGACCTGGATACCATCCAGCGGCTGCTCGAAGGGAACTTGGCACGAAAGCCGCGACCCGCGCGGCCGATAGCTTTCGAGTTCCTGCAGGATTTCCTTTTCGTCACCCTGCATCGGAGGAAGCTTGTCGAGCCAGGGCTCGGCGACATAGACATGGCAGGTCGCGCACGAACACATGCCGCCGCAGATCGCCGCGACGCCATAGTCGAATTCGCGCAGCGTCTCCATCAGGCTGACGCCGACGCGCCCGGCCACACGGTGCTCCCCGCCGTCGCGATCGGTGATTATTATCTCGGGCATGAAGGGGCGTCATCTTGCTGGAATGGTAGTCGATCGCGCAACCATTCAGGACGACAGGCGTTCGATCAGGCGTTGACGCCGTCCGGCATCCAGGCTGATGTCAAGCCTCGCAGCCATCTCCATCCAGCCCAGCCACAGGCAGTCGAAAATCCAGCAGAGCGGAGCCAGCCTGGCGCGAAGCGTTTGTGAACCGCCGCCATAGCCGGCAAGCAATGCGTCCAACTGTATTGGGTCGAGGTCGTGGTAGCAGATGCAGGCCGCGAGATCTGCGGCCGGATCTCCGGGACCCGCGTATTCCCAATCGAGCGCAATCAGCGTTTCGTCCTGGTCAACGAGATTCAGGTGATGCAGATCGTGATGACAAGCGGCGAGCCGCTCTGGTGGCGGAGTCGCCCTGCGCCTTGCAGCCAAGCCGCGCCCGAGCTCCTGCAGGAACGCAGCCGGCAGCTGTCCGCCCGGAGAATGCAGATAGCCGTCAGCCCGCGCACCGATATCGATGGCCGCGAGACTTTGCGGCAGCGAGAGCGCATGCAGCCTCGCGAACCATGCGCCGATTTGCGCCAGCATCGCAGGCTCGCGCACATTCTCGAAGGACAGCACGTGTCCATCGATGTATCGAGTCACCAGAAGCCCTTCGGTCGGCCGCGCGAGCACGATGTGCGGCGCCAGGCCCGCGCCCGCCGCAATCGCCTGCATCCCGAGCTCCGTGCGATGATTCGCGCCGAGCAGGTCGCTGCCCTCGCCGGCCTGGCGTAGCACGAGATCCTGCCTCGCATCGCGCAGACGCCATGAGCGATTCGAAAGACCGCCGGTTAGTGGCGTGATCTCCGGATCCTGCAAGCCGAGTTCCGCGGCAATGGCGGCGACCGATATCATGCGGTCGTCGCCAGGCTGCCGCGCCATGCACGCCAGCCGGCGATGGCAAGTACGGCGTAGGCCAGATAGAGCCCCGCGGTGAAGGCGAGACCCTGGCTTGCGAAAAGAGTTGCGAGACCGGAGTCGATGACCATCCACCAGAACCAGGTCTCGAGGTAACGGCGCGCCAGCAGCCAGGTCGCGACGACACTTGCCCAGGTGCCCAGCGAATCGGCGAATGGCGCCGGCGCATCAGTGTATTGCGCGAGCAAGGGTGTGCTAACCACCGCCGCGAGCAAGATTGCAAGGACGGCAAGCAGATGCTTCGACAGTGGCCAGGCCTGCGGCCGCGCGGGCAGATCGCCGCCGGCCCGCCAGGCTATCCAGCCGTAAACCGAAAGCGCGACATAGGCGACTTGCAGTGCGGCCTGCAACAACAACCCGGCCTCCAGGAAGACGACGATATAAATGGCTGTGCTCGCGCCGCCCGCAATCCAGCAGGCACGGTGCTGGCGGATTGCGAGCACGATGTAGGCGAGACCGAGCACCACGGCGATCAGTTCATAGGGACTCGCCGATTGCGCCCCCGCGACGAATTCAGCGAGACCCGCGTGCATTTCCTGACGCATGGAACACCTCAGAAGTGGTAGCGTGCGGTCAGACCCAGCTGGCGCGGATCGCCCCAGCGAAGATAGAGTTTCTCGGGAAAGTCCGGTGGCTCATTGACGAAGAAAAACCCACGCACCGGATATCGTTCATCGAACAGGTTGCGGGCCCAGGCATACACTTCCCAGCGCTGGGCCTCGAAACCAACCCGTAAATTTGTCAGGAATCGGGGGTCGGAATGCTGGTCGCGGCTGGTGTCGTAGTAGAAGCCATCCTCGCCGGATAGATCAAGCCTGGCCATCCATCCCGTTTGATTCTGCCAGGTCGCAGCCACGGCGACCTTCCACTCCGGCGCATGCGCCCAGGCGCGGCCATCCAGGTCGCGGCTCCCGTACTGGTAGTCGAGGTATCGCGACTGCATCAGCGAGAGCGTCGAACTCAATTCGAGTTGTGCCGTGACCTGCTTGCGTGCTGAGCCTTCGACTCCCCAGGCCTCGCCGCTTGCTGCATTGTCGGTCAGGTACAGGAATGTCAGCGGATCTTCAGGATCGAGCTGAATTGAAGTTGCGACTTGCTGGTGCTCGCGGTGCGTGTAGAAGAGATTCAGATCACCGGACTGACGCTGCGTCTGCGCACTACCCTTCCACCCGAATTCGACATTCCACAGATACTCCGGATCGAATGACTGGCGGTCCAGCGGGACGGAAGTTCCGATGTTGAACCCGCCTGCCCTGAACCCGCGTGACAGCGATGCCCAGAGACTCTGGGTCTCACCAAGATTGTGCGTGACCGACAGCTTGCCGCCCCACATGCGATCGCGCGGATCAAACTGACTGTTGTCGCTGTCATCATAATGCGCATCGCGTTCCTCGAGCCGCAGACCCGCCGCGATTATCGTCGCAGGCGTCCACGCCCATTCGATTTCTCCGTAGACCGCGGTGCTGGTCGCGCGATAGCGGCTGTCGAG
>JANPCY010000229.1:0-3872 GCA_031431175.1 Steroidobacteraceae bacterium
GCCCTTCTATCCGGATCTTGCCAAGACCGATGATCCGGCCTCCGGATTCCAGCTGACCGTGTACTCGCCGCGATTTTCGACGGGGTATTTTCCGCAGCGCAATCGCTTCACGGTGCTTGTCGAGACACACTCGTGGAAGAACTACGCAATGCGCGTTCGTGTGATGCGCAATGCGATTGTTGGGCTTGCCGAGCTTGTCGCTGCACACGGCGCCAGATGGCAGGAAGAAACCCGCCGGGCCGATACCACGGCGGCGCAGCTCGGAGGCTCAAGCGTCATCCTCAATTACGCCTCAGGCTGGCGGGAATCGACGAAGGCAGGGCTTGAGGTTGAAGAACCCGACGCCGCTGGCGCGCGTATTATCGAATTCCGCGGCTACGCATACACCCGCAATCCTTCGCCGATCTCCGGCGAACTGGTGACGGTCTACGATCCGGCGACGCCCCAGATCTGGCGTGTACCGTTGCGCGAGCGCGTGCACGCGTCGCTGGCCATCGAGGCGCCGCGGGGCGGCTACATCGTCCCGGCGGGCTACGCGCAGGAGATCGGTGCGAAGCTTGCCATGCATGGCATCAGATTCGAGCGCTTGAATAGAGCCCTGGCCAGTATCCGTGCAGAGATATTTCGCGCAACGCGTGCGGAATTCTCTTCAAGCCCCTTCGAGGGCCGCATGCGTGCGACGCTGCACGGCGCATGGCGCGCAGAGCAATATGACCTCCCGGCTCAGTCCCTGTTCGTGCCCATCGCTCAACCTTTGGCGCGGCTGATCATGGCACTGCTGGAGCCGCAGGCGCCGGATTCATTTGCTGCATGGGGATTCTTCAACGCCTGCTTCGAACAGAAAGAACAGATAGAGCCCTACGTTGCCGAGCGCATCGCGCTCGAAGTGCTCGAAGCCAACCCAGAATTGAAGCGGGAGTTTGCCCGCAAGCTGGACCAGGACTCTGCCTTTGCCTCTGACCCGAACGCGCGATTGGAGTGTTTTCTCCGCCACCACAGATCCTGGGACCAACGATGGATGCTCTATCCGATATTGCGCGTGGAGAATAGCGAACACTTCAGCGCGGATTCAATTCAATCAGGGAGCGCCTGACATGAAGGACAAGGTGGCAATGGTGACCGGAGCCAGTTCGGGAATCGGCATGGCCGTCACTCGCCATCTCGCAAGTGCCGGCTATTCAGTGATGGCCGCCGGCAAAGATGCCGGCCGCACGACGGAGCTCGGGTCCGAATTGCCCTCGGTGCGTACCTGGGTCGGCGACCTGACTTCAGCGGAGGCCTGCGACCGCTTGATCACCGCGTGCGTAAAGGCATTCGGGCGACTCGATGTGCTGGTGAACAATGCCGGCATCTACCATGCGGTGAATGCCGAGGAGACGACCGACCAGATCTGGCGGCAGACACTCGCGATCAACCTGAGCGTTCCGTTCTTTCTCAGCCGTGCAGCCATGCCCTACCTGCGTCAAAGCAAAGGCGTCATCGTCAATATTGCGTCTGACTGGGGATTGGTCGGCGGCCGTAATGCAGTCGCCTATTGCGCGAGCAAGGGTGGTCTGGTCCTGATGAGCAAGGCGATGGCGCTGGATCATGCCGCCGAAGGCGTCCGTATCAATGCGGTGTGCCCGGGGGACGTCGAAACGCCGATGCTTTACCGGTCAGGCGCGGCACACGGACTCGACGGGCCAGGCGCGCTGGCAGAAGCCAATGCGTCCAGCCGAACCCGCCGTGTCACCACGGCCGCGGAAGTCGCCGCGCTCGTGGCGTTCCTGGCGTCCGACGAAGCCGCACAGATTACTGGTGCGGCGATCCCGATTGATGGCGGAAATACGGCAGGATCGGCTTCCTAGATGAAGCGTCGCCACTTCCTCACTCTGCTCGCGGGCACGACGACAGCCGTCTTCCCATACGCGATCCACGCCCGACCGCGGGCCCTCCGGGTTGGTGTCGTCGGCGGCGGTATCGTCGGCGCAGCGATCGCGATGTACCTGGCAGACGCCGGCGCTCGGGTGACGGTGTTCGAGAAGACCGGACCCGCGATGGGCGCGACGCGCAACTCGTTCGCCTGGCTCAATGCCTTCGTCGCTGACCCGCATTACCGCGCGCTCCGACTCGCGAGTATGGCGGCCTACCGGTATCACGACCGGCAACTGGGACTCGGAATCGTCTGGGGCGGCTATCTGAACTGGGCGAGCGACGAAATCCAGGCTGCAGTCGTTCGCGAGAACGCCGCGTGCCTGGACGGCTCATCGTTCCCGGTCCGGTGGTTAGGCGCGGACGACGTCGCGCTACTGAGTCCGGAACTCATGCCGGGCCCGATTAGCTCAGCGCTCTACTCGGCGATCGATGGACACCTTGATCCCGTTTACGTCACTCGGCGCTTCCTCGACCGGGCAGTGGAGAACGGAACCGCACTGCGCATTCCGGCCGAAGTAAATGCGCTGGATTTCCGCCATGGCCGCCTCAAGGCCGCGGTGACAATGGAGGGCCGCGTGCCGCTTGATCGGCTGGTCGTCGCAGCGGGCGTCGACACGCCATCCGTGCTTGCGCTCGCAGGCTTCGCGCTCCGTTTGAGGCACGCGCCCGGCATCCTTGCTCACAGCGCCCCCATGCGGGCGCTGACACGCGTCGTCCACGAGGGCCCTTCGGGCCTGAGCTTCAAACAGATGGCGGACGGCAGCCTCGTCGGGACCGATGCGCCCGAACCGCCGGAGCGGCCGCAGCACGCCGCGATCCTCGCCGCGGCCGGCGCCTTCCCCGACGAGGCGCTGCGCGAGCTGCATGGCAACCGCATCCTCACCCGGATCGCAACCGTGTTACCCGCTGCAAAGGACGCGCGGCTCGAGCGCCTGACGCTCGGCTTCCGGCCGATGCCGTCCGATGATCGCCCGATCGTCGGCCTGGTCCCCGGGGCACCTGATGTCTACGTCAGCGTCACGCACAGCGGTGTTACGCTCGCACCGATCCTGGGGCGCTACGCAGCCCGCGAAATAATTCATGGCGACCGGGTAGACGCCCTCGCGCCCTACCGGCCGGAGCGCTTTTCCGGCGAAGTGGCGAATGCATCGAGTGTCGGCATTGAGGCAGGAATTTTGCGAAGCTGACGTACTTGTAGCCCTTGCTCCGGCCTAGAGGATTGTGCGGCCGAACGCCGACTGGATCAGCCAGACCGCGAACTTACCGGTCTTGTTCTCGATATCGAGCGTCGGGTTGAGCTCGACCATCTCCATGCCGATCAGCCTGCCGCTGCGGGCGATGGCCTCGCACACCAGGTGCGATTCACGGAAGTTGAGGCCGCCAGGCACCGGCGTGCCGACGCCGGGGGCGACCGACGGATCCGACCCGTCGAGATCGTAGGACAGATGCACGCCACCGTTGGCGCGACCCAGGATGGTCAGCGCTTCGTCAACACAGTTACCTACACCGCGTGAATCGATCTCGCTCATCGTGAACACCCGCACACCGCTACGCTTCACCAATTCCGCCTCGCTACGATCGACGTCGCGCACGCCGAACACCACCACGTTCTCCGCCTTCAGCGCGGGCGAGGCCCCACTGATCTGAGTCAGCAAGGGGTGGCCGTAGCCCAACAGGGTCGCGAGTGGCATGCCGTGGATATTGCCG
Source organism: Steroidobacteraceae bacterium (assembly GCA_031431175.1). Classification (GTDB taxonomy): domain Bacteria; phylum Pseudomonadota; class Gammaproteobacteria; order Steroidobacterales; family Steroidobacteraceae; genus SCUD01. The sequence continues at coordinate 3,622 of JANPCY010000229.1, forward strand.
GAGGGGCTTGATTCGGGCGTGTTCATGTCGGTGTGCGCATCGAACCAGCACACTGCGAGTTCGCGACCGTGTTTGCGGTGATGGCGGGCCAGCCCGGCGATCGTCCCGATAGCCTGCGAGTGGTCGCCGCCGAGTGCGAGTGGCGTACGCCCGGCGTCGCACGAGGCTTCGACATGGTCGGCGAGTTCAACACAGGCGTCGCGGATTACATCCAGGAACCGCACTCGCTGGTCACCGACGCTCGAGGCTTC
>JANPCY010000230.1:0-3515 GCA_031431175.1 Steroidobacteraceae bacterium
CGGTATTCAGCACGCGACCTCGCAGTCGCGCGCGCGCAGCGCACGGGCGTCCCGGTCGTACTCGGTTCCGCGACGCCATCGCTCGAGAGCCTTGCCAATGCGACGGCCGGCCGCTACACGAAGCTCTCGCTGCCGGAGCGCACCGGCCGCGCGGGCAAGCCGCGCGTCGCCGTCATCGATCTGCGCCTGCACGCGGCGCGCGATGGACTTTCGCAGCCCGCATTGGCGGCGATCGAGCGGCATCTTGCTGCCTCCGGCCAGGTGCTCGTGTTCCTCAATCGCCGCGGCTACGCGCCGACGCTGTTCTGCCCGGGCTGCGCCTGGATCGCGCCTTGCACGGCTTGCGATGCGCGGCTCACGGTGCACCTGCGGCACGCGCGCCTGAGCTGCCATCACTGCGGTGCGGAACAGGCGATGCCATTTGGCTGCCCGCGCTGCGGCACCGAGCTTCGGCCAGTCGGCGAGGGCACCGAGCGCGTCGAGGCTTTGCTTGCCCAACTCTTCCCTCGCGCGCCGCTGGTGCGCGTGGATCGCGACGTGATCCGGCGCCGCGGCGACATCGAGCGGGCACTCAACTCCGTGGTGGACGGCCGCGCGCGCATCCTGCTCGGCACGCAGATGCTGACCAAGGGGCATGACTTCCCGGACGTCACGCTGGTCGTCGTGCTGGCCGCGGACCAGGGACTGTTCGGCGCGGACTTCCGTGCGAGCGAGCGGCTCGCGCAGCAGATCGTGCAGGTCGCGGGCCGCGCCGGGCGCGGCGACCGGCCCGGCGAAGTGCTGATCCAGTCGGCTTATCCGCAGCATCCGCTGCTGCAATGCCTGATTTCCGAGGGATATGAGGGCTTTGCATTGCGGGCACTTGAAGAGCGCAGCGCAACTGGCTGGCCGCCCTTTTCCCATCTCGCGCTGCTGCGCGCCGACGGCCCGACGCGCGCCGAAGTGCACGGATTCCTCCGCGAAGCGCTGGCCGTGGCACCCGAAAAGCGTGCGGCGGGCCTGCGCCTCCTCGGCCCGGCGCCCGCCTCGATGGAGCGGCGCGCCGGCCGCTATCGCGCGCAATTGCTGCTGGAATCACCCGCGCGTCTGACACTGCAACGATTCCTCTCCGAGTGGCTCACGCGCGTCGAGGAATTACGCTCATCACGCCGCCTGCGCTGGTCCGTGGACGTCGATCCCATCGAGGTTGACTGATAGACTCGCGCGCTTGAAAAACCTCATCGAACGGCTGGTGTCAGACGCACTCATGGCGCTGCCGCCCGGAACTCTGGGCGGTGCGCCGCCGCCTGCGCCCGAGGTGGAGCGCAGCCGTGATACTGCGCATGGCGACTTCGCCTGCAGCATCGCATTGCGCCTCGCGCTCAGCCTGCGCGCCAATCCGCGCGCACTGGCACAGCAGATCGTCGCCGCACTACCGAAGAACGACCTGATCGAGAGAACCGAGATCGCCGGACCCGGCTTCATCAATTTCTTCATGACGCCCGCCGCCTGGCAGGCGGAGCTTGCGCACGTGCACGCGGCGGGGAGCGCTTATGGCCAGGGTGTCGGCGGCGCCGGTCGGCGCGCAATTGTCGAGTTCGTATCCGCGAATCCGACCGGACCGCTGCACGTGGGCCATGGCCGGCACGCAGCCTATGGCGAGACTGTCGCCAACTTGCTGGAGGCAGACGGCTGGTCCGTGCACCGTGAGTACTACGTCAATGATGCCGGCCGGCAGATGGACATCCTCACGGCGAGCGTGTGGCTGCGTTATCTCGAGTTGTGCGGTGAGACGATCGGATTCCCCGCCAACGGCTACCGCGGCGATTACATCCGGCCGATCGCCGCCGCGCTGCACCGCACGCATCGCGACGCATTCCGTAAGCCCGCAGTCGCAGTGCTCGCAGGGCTGCCGCCCGACGAGCCTGACGGCGGCGACAAGGACCAGTACATCGACGCCCTGATCGCGCGCGCCAAAGAGTTGCTGGCTGCGGGTTTTCGTACGGTCTTCGATGCGGGCCTCGCCGAGATCCTGGCCGACATCCGCGACGATCTGGAGGGTTTTGGTGTCCGCTTCGACCGCTGGTTCTCGGAGCGCTCGCTCGGCGACGGCGGTGCCATCGGGCGCGCGCTCGCACGCCTGCGCGCGCAAGGACATGTGTTCGAGAAGGACGGTGCGTTGTGGCTCAGGGCGACGGAGTTCGGCGACGAGAAGGACCGGGTCGTCGTGCGCGAGAACGGACAGACGACCTATTTCGCGTCGGATATCGCCTATCACCTGGAGAAGCGCGAGCGTGGCTTCGACCTCCTGCAGGACATACTGGGCGCCGATCACCATGGCTATGTCGCACGGGTCCGCGCCGGGCTTGTGGCGATGGGTGAGCCCGGGGATTCGCTCGACGTGCGGCTGATCCAGTTCGTGTCGCTCTACCGGTCCGGCCAGAAAGTGCAGATGTCGACCCGTTCAGGTGAATTCGTCACGCTCAGGGACCTGCGCGCCGAGGTCGGCAATGACGCCGCACGCCTCTTCTACGTGATGCGCTCGAACGACCAGCATCTTGATTTCGACCTCGAGCTCGCGAAGTCTCGCAGCAACGACAACCCTGTCTACTACATCCAGTACGCACATGCGCGCATCGCAAGCGTGCTGAAGCAGGCCGCCGAGCGCGGTCTGCCATTCGACCGCGAGTCGGGGCTCGCATCGCTCGCACTCCTTGCCAATCCGCAGGAGCGCGAGATGATCCGCGAGATCACGCGCTGGCCCGAGATCGTCGGGCAGGCTTGTGAGTTGCGCGCGCCGCATATGGTCGTGCATTACCTGCGCGAGGTCGCGACCGCGTTCCACGCTTATTACAGTGCGCTGCCATTTATCGTCGACGACAGCGGGCTCCGCAATGCGCGGCTTGCGCTGATCGTCGCCGCCCGGCAGGTGCTCAGGAACGCGCTTTACCTGCTCGGCGTCTCGGCGCCGGAGTCCATGTAATGGTTTCGCGCGACTACAAGCGGAGCCGGGCACGCCGCGAGCCGTTCTCTGGCTGGACCGGCCTGCTGATCGGCGGCATCGTGGGCTTTGGCGTGGGACTCGCGCTGTACCTCTTCGACCCGCGTTCTACGCCGCAAAATGGCGACGGACCGGAGCCGGAACCGGCATCGGCGCGCGAATCGACCGGCGACGAACCGGCTGAAAGTTACGATTTCTATGAGATGCTGCCGAACTTCGAGGTCGTCGTGCCGGAACGCGAGGCCGCGGTGCGGCGCGATCTGCCGGCCGTGCCGGTCCAGAAAGCCGGCTCCTACGTACTGCAGGTCGGGTCCTACCGCGATTTCAACGAAGCCGACCGGGTACGCGCCCAGCTCGCATTACAGGGCATCGAATCGAAGGTCCAGCGCGTCTCCGTGGACAGCGATACGTGGCACCGTGTACGGATCGGCCCGATCACCGACCTCACCGAACTCAACCGGATCCGCGTCCGCCTGCGCGAGGCAGACATGGACATGCTCGTCATCCGCGTCGGCGACTAATTGGTGCCGGGTCG
>JANPCY010000231.1:0-1598 GCA_031431175.1 Steroidobacteraceae bacterium
ACCGCCATCGCCAACCGCGACGGCGCTGCCAGGCGTCGTGAAACGCACCGCGTGCAGGACGGAGTTGGTCGCACGCGCGGCCGAGGACCAGGTGCGACCGCCGTCGCCCGTGTGCTGTATGGCGCCGGAGTCTCCCACGGCGACACCCACGCCGGCCGATCCGAAAGCGACGCCACGCAGCTCGACCGCGCTGGATACGGGCACGCGCGCCCATGAGACCCCCGTGTCCTCCGAGCGAAGGAGCACTCCGCCGGCTCCGATGGCCACGGCGCGCGCCGAGTCCGCGAACACCACGGCGCGGAGGGGGCGATCGGTGCCGCTCTCGACGTGAGCCCAGCTCGATCCGGCATCGCGTGTCACCAGGATCGCGCCGACATCACCCACTGCGATGCCCGTGGTGTGAGTGCCGAAGGCGATCGCATTGAGAGTGGCGCCGTGGTCCAGCAACCACTCGATCTGCGCGAACGGCAGCGTCGGCGCGTGGTCGGGCTGCACGGAATCGGCGCACGCGGTCGCCGCGATGAGCACGAGGGCCGGCCACTGGTGGGCATCGCATCGGGTTCTGATCGTCATACGGCGGCGATCGGCATCGGCCGCGCCCGGATAGGCTGCCACCGGAACCACGTCAACGACCGCCAAAGCGATTCCAGCGGCCCCATCCGGAAGTACCGGAACCAGAGATTGCTATACAGGATCTGAGCAACGAAGACGAGATTGATCGCGACGAGACTCTGCCAGCCTTCGAGGCCGTTGATCAGGCCGAGGCCCCGGTGGCCCAGGATCGTGAGGATGATGAAATCCTGCAGCACGAAGTTCGTGAGTCCCATCCGACCCACGTTGGCCAGCGGCGACAGGAGTCGCCGGGCCCTCGGCGCGTGCGTGAAGAGCAGCGCAATGGCGGACAGGTAGAACAGCGCTAATCCGGCGTTGCCCAGGGCATACGACAAGTTCCAGCGGTCGAGCGCCGGCGGCAGCGCGATCCCAGCTTCGCCGAGAGGCTCGCCGAACACGTCGAATGCGTTCCCGGTCAGGCCGAGCACCAACCCAACGGATGTCACCGCGATGAGCAGTCGGGTATGCCGCGCCGCTTCGCTGAGCACGCGTGTGCGCGCCGCGTACAGCCCGAGCAGCATCATGAACACGTAGATCGCGTGACCCCTCCACCAGCGGACGGTCCACACGTTCGTCAGGATAAGACGCGCCGAGGCGGCCTTGCCGCAGACCTCAGCGCGGTAGCGCTCCGTGATTCCGGGTGGAACCTGACACCACGCCGGAGGGCTCGAGGCGCTCGCAGCCCTGCGACCCAGTTCGTCCAGCGTCCGCGTCGCTATCTGCTCGGGATCAACGCGATTGCCTTCCAGAACCCGCGGACCTGTATAGATCATGAAAACGGCCGCGGCAATCGCGAGAACCGCGGTCGGGCGCAATCGCCGTACGAGCAGCAGGGGAATGCCGCACAGAGCGTAGATGATCAGAATGTCGTTCGTGCGAACGTAGACGTAATGCACAATGCCGATGCCAAGGAGCAGCAGCGCGCGCCACGCATACCGGAGCGCGAATGGCTTTCCCGTCTTCTCGGCGCGGATCAGCTGCATCGC
>JANPCY010000232.1:0-3255 GCA_031431175.1 Steroidobacteraceae bacterium
GGGCGATCTGCGCCGCGAAGTCCGTGAAATGATGAAAGCGGGAAAGAGCGACATGGAGATCCGCGCGTTCCTGACCGAGCGCTATGGTGACTTCGTGCTTTATCTCCCGCCGGTGACGCCGCGCACCTGGCTGCTGTGGGCGGCGCCAGCCTTGTTGTTGCTGGGTGGTGTGGCGGTCGCGGCGCTGGTCATCCTGCGCCGGACGCGCACCGCACGCGCCGATCCAGCGGCGCTCGAAGAAGAACCGGAAGCCCTGTGACACTGTTCATTCTGATTTGCGCTCTGTTGACGGCTGCGGCTATCGCCTCGCTTGTCTGGCCGCTATTGAGACCCGCCGCGAGCGCGGAGCTGGCACCGCAACGCGCGAATATTGCAGCGACCATCGTCGCAGCCGGATTGCCGCTGGTCGCCTTTGCCGCTTACTTCTGGGCCAGCGACTGGCCCTGGGATCCCGCTCAACAGAATGCCCAGCCACCCTCGGCCCACGACCTCGGGCAGATGGTGATGCAGCTGCAGCAGCGCTTGTCGCAGCAACCGGATGACCTCGAGGGCTGGAAACTGCTGGGCAGGTCGGCGACCATACTCGGCAACTATCCCATTGCCCGTGACGCTTTTTCTCAGGCCTATACACGTAGCGAGGGACAGGATCCCGATGCCATGGTCGGCTACGCGGAGTCACTTGTTCTCAATGACGAACGCGAGATCGACGGGCAGGCCGCGGACTTATTTGAAAGGGCGATTACCATGGCGCCGGACAATGCGCGTGCGCTCTGGTATGGCGGCATCGTCGCGTATCGGCGTGGCGAGCTGGCGCTCGCTCAACAGCGCTGGGTGGAATTGCAGAATCACGAATTGCCGCCGGATCTCAGGCAACTGGTTGCCGAACGCCTGTCCGAGCTCGCAGGGCAACCGGGCGCACCAGCGACACCGCAGGCGACGACTGCCAGAAGCTCGGTAAGCGTCTTGATCCAGCTGCAGTCCGCGCTCACCGGTCAGGTGCCAGCCGCGGCCACGTTGTTCCTGATTGCGCGCCGGGGCGATGCCGGCCCGCCGCTTGCCGTCGTGCGCCGTCCGGTGAGTTCATGGCCCGTTGCGATCACGATGACGGACGCCGATGCGATGATGCCGGGTACTTCGCTTGCAAGCGGCGGTCCGGTTCGCCTGATCGCAAGAATCTCCCGCTCCGGCCAGCCCATTGCGACCAGCGGCGACCCATTTGGTGAGGTCAGTTATGATTTCACCGCGACCAATCCGGTGACCGTGACAATTGACCGGATCGTTCCCTAGTTCAGCGCCCGGAGGAGATTCATGGGCCGGGCCGCCGTCGATTACCGCTTTCAGCGCTTGCCCTCTGCATTCCGCTACTACCCCAGGGCTGTATTCGCGAGGCGCGCTGCGCTCGTCCCTGAAGGCCGGTCTGTGCCGCGTTTGCAGGGCAGCGCGGAAGCCGTGCGTGCCCGACACAGTCACCTGGCGCGCTACCGCAAAGTCTGTGGATTTGGCGACGACGGCAACCTGCCGATCACTTATCCGCATGTGCTCGCGGGACCGCTGCATATGGCACTGCTGACCCATCCGCGCTTCGTCGTGCGGCTGATGGGCCTGATACATGTCGCCAATGAGATCCACCAGATTCGTCCGTTGCCGGACGGCCGCACGTATCGTGCTCGCGTGTGGGTCGAAGGATATCGGGATGGTGACCGCGGTCACGAGTTTGATCTGTTCACGGAGTTCGAGGACCGCGAAGGAACAGCCTGGCACGAAAAAGCCACATTGCTCGCGCGTCGCGCGGCCGGCAGCGGCCAGGCTGCGCGCAGCGCGCGCCAGATCTTGCGTTACGAGAAGCCTGCCGAGGGGGCCCCGTCGCCGGCGGTCGCGATCAACGCAACACGATCGATTGGTCGCCGCTACGGTTGGCTGTCGCGCGACCTGAATCCGATTCATCTGGGCGACTGGGGCGCGCGCGTATTCGGCTTCGATGCCGCGGTCGCCCACGGTATGTGGTCCATGGCGCGGTCGCTCGCTGCACTCGGCGCAGAATCCCTGACACCGCCTGTTCGCGTCCATGTGGACTTCAAGCTGCCCCTGTTCCTGCCTTCGCTGGCGCGGCTTGAACATTGGCCGCGTGAAGGACGCCATGTTTTCGTACTGAAAGACGGCGAGGGCCAGCGGCCTCACCTTGCCGGTTCCACGCGACCGGGCTAGACCCATGCCCATCAGCAGGCTGACGCGAAGCGTGTTGCAGGCGCGGCCTGGCGAAGAGCGTGCGGTCGGCCTCGCATTTCTCTATTTCTTCCTGCTGCTGTGCAGCTATTACCTGTTGCGGCCGCTGCGTGACGCGATGGCGCCGGTTGCTGGCTTCGAAAATCTGGCCTGGCTGTTCACCGCAACATTCGTCGTGATGCTCGCATTGGCCCCGCTCTTCGGGATGCTGGTGTCGCGCGTGCGCAAGCAGTTCCTGTTGCCGATCACCTATGGCTTCTTCTCAGTGAACCTCCTGGCTTTCTACCTGTTGTTCAAGTTCGTCCCGGAGTCACGCTGGGTCGCGATCGCGTTCTTCGTCTGGCTGTCCGTGTTCAACATGTTCGTCGTATCCGTGTTCTGGAGTTTCATGGTGGACGTGTTCCGCGACGAGGAAGCGAAGCGACTGTTTGGACCAATCGCGGCGGGCGGCGGCACCGGCGCGATCATCGGGCCGCTGCTCACCCAGACACTTGCCGGGAAAATTGGCGTGGACGGCGTGGTCGGCCTGTCGTTGCTGCTTCTGCTCGCGACACTACCCTGCATCCGCGGTCTCGCGCGCTGGGCCGAGGATCGCCACGGGCGATTCCTGCTGCCGCCGACAGACCCTGGAGCACGCATCGGCGGTTCTGCATTTGCCGGCATGAAACTGGTCGCAAAGTCTCCATACCTCCTCGGTGTGTTTGCAATCATCGGAATCGGGTCCGTGGCCGGCACATTCATGTATGTCGAGTTACAGCAGATCGCCGCGGCCGCATATCCCGAGATCGGCGCCAGGACCACGTTTTATGCACGCCTCGATGTGGGGGTCAATGTGCTCACATTCCTGTTTCAGGGATTTGTCGCATCCTGGCTGATCCGGCGCTATGAACTCGGCGGTGCGTTGCTAGTGATGCCCGCGATTGCGCTTGCATCCTTTGCCTGGCTGGCGGCAATGCCGCAGCTGACTCCGCTCGCAATCAGCCAGGTCATCCGCAGGGCGGGGGAGTTCGGCATCGGGCGACCGTGCCGGGA
>JANPCY010000233.1:0-1890 GCA_031431175.1 Steroidobacteraceae bacterium
TGGGTCTCGAGCGTCTGGATAAGAAACTCGAGGAATCCCGGGTCGGAAAGTGTCGTGCCGGACAGATTGACCGCGACCGTGAATGTCGCCTGCTCGACGCCGTCCCTGGTGGAAGGCACGATGTCGCGCAGCACTTTCTCGATCACCCAGCGGTCCAGCGACGGCATCAGGTTGTAGCGCTCGGCCGCCGGGATGAACTCGTCTGGCAACACCGTCTGGCCGTTTTCGTCCAGCAGTCGCAACAGCAATTCGTAATGCGGCCTGGCATCGGCGGGGCCTGCGATCCGGACGATTGGCTGGAACACCAGATCGAGCCGGCCGTCGTCGCGCGCGTTAGTCAATCGCGACATCCAGCGCATCTCGCGGTGACGTGCCGAAGCGCTCGCGGGGTCATAGACCTGAACGCGGTTGCGGCCGCCGTCCTTGGCCGCATAGCAGGCGATGTCGGCAGCCGAAAGCAGGGTCGCGACGTTCTCGGCATGGTAGTCAATCTCAACGATGCCGATGCTGGCGCCAATCTGCAGCGTGCTGTCGCCCCATTGGAAACGCAGGTCGCGAATTGCCTGGCGCAACGAGTCGGCGATGCGCAGCGCCTGCTCCGGCGTGCAGTGCTCGAGAAGCACGCCGAACTCGTCGCCGCCCAGGCGGGCCAGCACGTCGTTCGCACGCACCCGGGTCTGTAACAGGCCCGTGACCAGGCGCAGCAGCTGGTCGCCGGCCGGATGGCCGCAGGTGTCGTTGACGACCTTGAACTGATCCAGATCGACGTAGAACATCGCGTGGCGCACGTTTTGGTCCGCGCGCGCGCCTTCAAGCGCGGCATTGAGCCGGCTCTCGAACTCGCGCCGGTTGATCAATCCGGTCAGCGTGTCGTGCGCCGCCTGGTAGGACAACAACCGCTTCATGCGGCGTTCGCGGCTGACGTCGCTGAAAACCATCACCGCGCCGGCCGTATGGCCGTTGCGATCGCGAATCGGCGCCACCGTCGCCTGGATCGGCACTTCGGCGCCGCGCCGGCTCACCAATACCGTCTGATCCGCGAGACTGAGTGGCTCGCCGGCCAGCAGCGCTTGGCTGACCGGGTCCTCGATCGGCGCGTGACTACCATCCGTGACCAGCTTGACGACCTCTGTCACATTGCGGCCGCGGGCCTCACCCACGGGCCAGCCCGTCAGCTTCTCGGCGATCGGATTGACGTAGTCGATGGTCCCCGTACGGTCTGTCGTGATCACCGCGTCGGCGATCGATTGCAGCGTGACCTCGGCGCGCTCTTTTTGCTCGTAGAAAAGCTGCTCGGCCCGCTTGCGCTCGGTGATGTCGGTGACTGTGCCCTCGAAACCAATCGGCTGGTTGCGTTCATCGCGGTTCAGCCGCGCATTCTCGGTGATCGTGATGATCGTGCCGTCCTTCCGCTTCAGGTCGTATTCGGCCTCGACCAATTCGCCTTCCATGACCAGCCGGTCGATCAGCCGGCGTCGAGTCTCCGGCACGACATACAGCGACTCGGTCGAGCCGATGGCGCGCAACTCCTCGAGTGAGCCATAGCCCAGCATCTCGATCAGCGCCGGATTGGCGGACAACAGGTAGCCATCCAGGGAGACCTGGTAAACACCCTCGACGACGTTTTCGAACAGGCCGCGGAAGCGGCGCTCGCTTGCGCGCAGCGCGTCCTCGCCACGGCGTCGCTCGATGGCGATGCGCGCAAGCTGGCTCATGCGACCGGCCAATTCGAGATCGCGCCGCGACGGCATGCCGGTGCGCTTCAGGTAGGTTGCGAAGGTGCCGAGCATGCTGCCATCGGCGCCCATGATCAATGTGGACCAGCAGGCGCGCAGGCCAGCGCGCAGGGCCGCCTCGCGGCGGTGCGCCCACAGCGCGTCATTGGCGATG
>JANPCY010000234.1:0-7495 GCA_031431175.1 Steroidobacteraceae bacterium
CTTTCGCCGGCATCACGCCGGGCATGATGATTGCCGACGTGTTCGGCGGTGGTGGTTACTGGACCGAACTGATGGCGCGGGTCGTCGGTCCCGAGGGCCACGTCCAGCTCGTGAACAATTCGCCCTACTTCGCTTTCGCCGGCAAGGACCTCAAGACGCGATTTGAAGGCAACCGCCTGCCGAACGCCGGTCAGATTACCGTCGAGACCTGCAACCTGAAGCTCGGCCGTGAGACCTTCGACCTGATCGTGATCTTCATGTCCTATCACGACCTGTACTACGTGGATGAACAGGACGGCTGGCCCGCCATCGACGCCAGTGGCTTCCTGGACCAGCTGCACGCGGCATTGAAGCCGGATGGCCATCTGCTGATCGTGGACCACGCGGCCGCCGCGGGATCGGGCAATACGGCTGCCCAGAATCTGCATCGCATCGATGAAGCATTCGCAAAGAAGGACATCTCGAGCCACGGCTTCGAACTCGGGACGGCCTGGGACGGATACCGGAATCCCGATGACGACCTGACCAAGCTCGTCTTCGATCCCGCCGTGCACGGCAAGACGGATCGCTTCACGCACCTGTATCGCAAGCGCTGAGGTCGGCGCGGCTCGATCCGGAAAATTTCAGCTGCTGCGCAGACCGCGCAGGAAGGCCACCGGATCTTCGCCGCGCTCGAGCACTTCGACCAGCGCCGAGCCCACGATCACGCCGTCCGCGTGACCCGCCAGACGCGCGACCTGGGCCGCATGGCGGATTCCGAAACCTGCGCAGACGGGAACCGCCGCCGCCACGCGCACACGATCGAGGTAGTCGAGCACCGCGTCCGGCACCGCCACATCGCGACCGGTGGTGCCGGTCATCGTGACGGCATAGACGAACCCCTGTGATTCGCGCGCGAGCATCGCCAGGCGCGCCGCTGGTGTCACCGGCGTCACCATCTGCACGAGTGCAATGCCCTCCGCGGCCAGTGCCGCGCGAAGATCCGCGCATTCCTCGAATGGCAGGTCCGGCACGATGAACCCCGCGATCCCTGCCGCGCGCGCATCCGCTGGCAGGCGCTCCATGCCATACGCGAGCAGCGGATTGAGGTAGCTCATCAGCAACAGCGGCGCACGCGGGCGTATTGCAAGCGCCGTAAGCTCCGCAATGATCCAGGCCAGTGTCTCGCCATCGCCAAGGGCCGCGCGGCTTGAGCGTTGTATCGTCATGCCATCCGCCATCGGATCCGAGAACGGCACGCCGATCTCGATCACGTCCGCTGCTTCGCCGACCCGCAAGAGATCTGTGGCGAATCGCCCGCGACTGGGGAAGCCCGCGGTCATGAATGCGACCAGTGCCGGCCGGCCTCGCAAGGATGCGCCGCGGATCGCTTCGCTGATTGCATCCCGCGGCAGCATCAACCGCGCTCCTTGAGCAGCGTCGAAATGTCCTTGTCGCCGCGCCCGGACAACCCGATCAGGATCCGGCTGCCCGGATGCTCCTTGGCATGGCGGAGCGCACCTGCCAATGCGTGGGCGCTTTCCAGTGCCGGCAGGATTCCCTCAAGGCGACTGCACAAATCGACTGCAGCCAGCGCCTCGTCGTCGCTCGCGACCTCGTAGCGCACGCGACCGATCGCCTGCAGCAATGCGTGCTCCGGACCGACACCGGAGTAGTCGAGGCCGGCCGAAACGGAGTGCGTCTCCTGGACCTGGCCATGCACATCCTGCAGCAGCATCGTGAAACTTCCATGCAGCACGCCAGGCCGCCCGAATGCGAGCGTGGCCGCATTGTGGCCGAGCCCTGACCCACGGCCGCCGGCCTCGATGCCGAGCAACGTGACTGCGCCGTCATTCAGGAACGGATGGAACAGGCCGATCGCGTTCGAGCCGCCGCCAACGCACGCAATCGCGATATCCGGCAGCCCGCCTGCCGCAGACAGCATCTGCGCGCGCGCCTCGCGCCCGATCACCGACTGCAACTCGCGCACCAGGTACGGATAGGGATGCGGCCCGACCGCCGAGCCGAGCAGATAGTAGGTGCCCGTCGGATCCGCGACCCAGTCGCGCAGGGTTTCGTCGATCGCGGCACGCAATGTCTGGTCGCCGCTCGTGACCGGAATGACCTGCGCGCCCAGAAGCTTCATGCGACCGACATTCGGTGCCTGGCGCTCCATGTCCACCGCGCCCATGTAGACAACGCAGGGCAGGCCGAGCCGCGCGCAGGCCGCGGCACTCGCGACGCCATGCTGGCCGGCGCCGGTCTCGGCGACGACGCGCCTTGCGCCCAACCGCTTTGCGAGCAGCCCCTGGCCGATCGCATTATTGATCTTGTGCGCCCCGGTGTGCGCCAGGTCCTCGCGCTTCAGCCAGACCTCGGCACCCCACTCGCGCGACAGGCCGTGCGCGCGCGTGAGCGCCGTCGGGCGGCCGGCCCAGGCATGAAGTTCACGCGTGAAATCGCGCTGGAAGTCATCGTCGCGCAAGTAACGCTCGACACCTTTCTGCAAGCGGTCGAGCGCCGGCACCAGCGTCTCCGGCACGTAACGGCCGCCAAATGGACCAAAGCGGCCGCGCGCATCGGGCAACCGTCCTGCCAGCTCTTCCACGAGCAGGCGCCCGGCTTCATCGGCCGCTAGTGTTGCAGTCATGTCGTCATACTCCGCTCCGCGGCTCTCGCCGCCTCGATGAACCCACGAATCATCGCTGGATCCTTGACACCCGGCTCGCGCTCCACGCCGCTTGACACATCAACCCCGCAGGGCCGCACCGTCGCGATCGCCGCACCGACATTTGCAGCAAGGAGTCCGCCGCCCAGAATCAGGCCGCAACGCTTCGCGAGACTCGCCGCCGCAGTCCAGTCCGCCTGGATACCCGCACCGCTCGCAGCCGCTTCGAACAGGAGTCGCGGCGGTGGCATTTTCGGTGTCGAACCGCCCGAGCGCCACACCGGCCAGCGCGCAATCGTCGCCGGCAGCAGCAGCGCCTCAAAGTCCGCCGCATCCGATTGCCAGACGTCGGGCTCGAATTCCGCCAGCACGCGGTCGACGAGCGCCTGCGAGGGGTGCAACGTCACCGCGACACGCAGGACGCTTGGCGGCAACGAGCTTGTGAGCGCCGCTGCACGCAACGGCTCGATGCTGCGTGGCGATGGCCCATGGAACACGAATCCGATCGCGTCGGCACCCGCAGCGACCGCCGCGTTGATCGCCTCAGCGGTCGTCACGCCGCAGATCTTCACCAGCAGGCTCATGCCGCCGCCCTGCCTGCCGCGAGCATCGTCCGGATCACTCCGGCCGGGTCCTGGGCCGTCATCAACACACTGCCGACCAGTGCCAATCCGTACCCATCGCGGGCAACTTCCGCGCAATCATCCGGCGTCGTGATCCCGCTCTCGGCAACTCGCAGCACACCGGGCGGCAGCATTGAGACCATCTCGCGAAATCGTCCCGGCACGACCGCCAGCGTCTGCAGATCACGGCTATTGACGCCCAGGAGAACTGCTGGCGCGCCGCGGTCGGGATCCGCTCGTAGTGCCAGCGCGCCACGGCGGGGATCCGGCGGGGGTGTCCCCTCGCTTCGCGGGAACTTTATGCTCCGCTCGGGGACACCAACCGCCACCTTCGCGGTGGCGCGCGCGATGTCATCGTGGTCGAAAGCCTCCAGTAGCACGAACAAGCCAAGTTCGCGGGCACAGTCGAGCATTTCATGGAGCGTGTCGCGGGACAGCATGCGGATGATGAGCAATGCGCCGCCGGCACTGGTCACGCGGGTTTCGTAGAGTTGGTAAGGATCAACCAGAAAATCTTTCCTCATCGCCGGAACACCAAATGGCGCCAGCGTCGCGGCGGCGGTCGTCAGATGCTCAAGGCTGCCGTGGAACTGCGAGGGTTCGGTCAGTACCGAGACTGCGGCAGCACCGCCTTGTGCGTAGGCGGTCACGCGACCGACCAGGTCGTCGTCGCCCAGGCGGCCGAGCGCCGGCGAGCGGCGCTTGAATTCGGCAATCAGGTTGAATGTTCCCTGTAGCCGCAGCGCCGGCGGCGGCCGGGTTGCGAGCGCTCGTGCTCGCAGCGCGGCGAGTGGCTCGCGTGTGCGCGCTTCTTCGAAGCGCGTGCGGCTCGCCGCTGCCATACGATCGAGGAAGCCGCTCATCCCGCGCGCTCCCTGCCGAAGGCGATGATGCCGTCGAGGAGTCTTGCAGAGCGCCCGTCGTCAATAGCGGTGACAGCGAGCCTTGCGCCTGCGGCTGCGTCCGGCGCGAGACCGGTAACCTCAGCCACCAGCGCGGCACCCATGACGAGCGCATCGCGGTGCGCGCCGCGCTCCTCACCGCGCAACACCGCGGCGAGGCGCATGGCATTGTGGGTGGCGTCACTGCCCTTGAGATCCGCTTCGGCGCAGGCCTGCAACCCGAAATCGACGGCGCTCCTCTTCGCCTGACTCACGGAGCCCGGTCGCACGTCGAAGATCGTAAATGGCGACGCCGGAGTCGGTTCATCCCAGCCCCCGTCACCATGCACGACAAACACGCGCTGGATCTCCATGCCCGCGAGTGTCTCGGCCATCAGTCTTGCGACTTCGAGACTCCAGGCGCCGATCACGGCGTATGGCGCCTGTGCGGGATTCGCGAGCGGGCCCAGCAGGTTGAAGATCGTGCGTACGCCGAGCGCCGCGCGCACCGGCGCGATCGCTTTCATCGCCGGGTGGTAATGCGGAGCGAACAGGAAAGTGAACCCGGTCCGCTCGAGACATCGCCCTGCGGCAACTTCGTCCAGCGGCAGCTGCAGGCCCAACGCTTCCAGCACGTCCGCGCTGCCGGATCGCGAAGACACCGAGCGATTGCCATGCTTGACGATTCGCACACCCGCGGCAGAGGCCAGCAGCGCGGCACCGGTCGAAAGATTGAGGCTGTGGGAACCGTCACCGCCGGTGCCCACGACATCCGCGACGAGCGCGCCCTCCGCAATCTGCGGCCGCCGCGCCAGCGAGCGCATCGCGCGCGCGAAGCCACGCACCTCATCCGCGGTCACGCCCTTGGTCCGAAGCGCAGCGAGCAACGCCCCCGCCATCGCGGGCGCCATCTCCGGATCGGTCAGCGAAAGCATGAGTTCGTATGCCGTATCCTCGGCCAGATTCTCGCGCTCGAGCAGCGCCTCGAGTGCCTCCTTGCCGGGGCGATTCATTCCCGGCTGCCGGCTTGCAGGAATTTGGCCATCAATCGCGGGCCTTCGGGCGTCAGGATGCTCTCCGGGTGGAATTGCACGCCTTCGACCGGAAGCGAACGGTGCCGCACGCCCATTATCTCGCCTTCCGCGGTCCAGGCCGTGACCTCGAGTTCCGCAGGCATTTGGTCGCGCTCGGCGATCAGTGAATGATAGCGCCCGGCCTCGAATGGATTCGGCAGTCCCGCGAACAGTCCGCGGCCATCGTGCATGACCGGTGATGTCTTGCCATGCATCAGGCGCGCGGCGCGCACGACGCGGCCGCCGAATACTTCGACAAGTGCCTGGTGACCAAGGCAGACGCCAAAGACCGGTACGCGACCCGCGAAAGCTTCGATCATGCGCATCGATAGGCCTGCATCCGCCGGAGTGCCGGGACCAGGCGACACGCACAGGTGCGTCGGTGCGATCGCCAGCGCCTCCTCCACCGTGATGCGGTCATTGCGGTGCACCAGGACATCGGCGCCCAGCACCAGAAAGGCCTGCACCAGGTTGTAGGTGAAGGAATCGTAGTTGTCGATCAGCAGCAGCCGCGGTTTCACAGGCCGCCCTCCGCGAGTTCAAGCGCGCGCCGGAGCACGGCACTTTTTGCAATGACCTCGTCGTGCTCGCGCTCGGGAACGCTGTCGGCGACGATGCCGGCGCCGGCCTGGTAACTGTAGCGGCCATCGGCGAATACCAATGTGCGGATCGTGATGGCCTGGTCCATGTCCCCGCCCTTGCCGAAGTATCCGACCGTGCCGCCGTACAGTCCACGGCCGACCGGCTCGAGTTCATCGATGATCTGCATCGCGCGCACCTTCGGGGCGCCGACCAGCGTACCGGCCGGAAACGCCGCCGCGAACAGGTCAAAGGCGTCGCGCCCGTGCGCGAGCTCCCCGGAGACGCCGCTCACGATGTGCATGACATGGCTGTAGCGCTCGATCAGCCGGTAAGGATCGACGCGCACCGAGCCTGCAGAGGCGACGCGCCCAAGGTCATTGCGCGCGAGGTCCACGAGCATTACGTGCTCGGCGTTCTCCTTCGGGTCGGCGAGCAGGCGGGCCGCGTGCGCATCGTCCTCGGCTGCATCGGCGCCGCGTGGCAGGGTGCCCGCAATGGGGCGCAACTGCGCGCGTCTGCCATTCAGGCGCACCAGAGCTTCCGGCGATGAGCCGACAACAGTCACGCCGCCGGCCTCGCAGTAGTACATGTACGGCGAGGGATTAAGCAGCCTGAGCGCGCGATAGGCCTCAAATGGGTCGAGCTCGCACTCGCCGTCGAAGCGAACCGACAACACCAGCTGATAGACGTCGCCCGCGACGATATGCGCCTGCGTGCGCGCGACCGCGCTGACGAATTCGTCACGACCGAGGCTTGCAATGGCAGGAGCGTAATGGAAGCGGCGAGCCGCCTTCGGCAACGGACCGGAGAGTGCCACAATGATCTCGCGCTTGAGCGATTGTCGCTCAGCCTCATCGCCGTCATGCAGGAGTGTAACGCCGCGCGTCAGGTGATCGAAGACGAGCAGCGATTTCGGCGCGACGTAACAGGCTTCCGGTACAGTCAGGCCATTACGGGCAGGACGCGGCAGTGACTCGAAATATCGCACGAGGTCGTACGACGAAAAACCTACGAGACCGCCGGCCAGCGGCAGGTCGTGATTGTCCGGCCGTGGTCGCGGTGCACGCGCAAGCGCATCGCGCAATGCCGCCAGCAAGTCATCCCGGCCCTTGGGCAGCGGCAGCCGGCTGCCATTGACGGCGAGTCCCTGGCCGTCGAGCCTGACTTCGAGGCAGTCGCCGAAGCCAATGAACGAGTAGCGCGCGAGACGCACGCCGCCTTCGACGCTCTCGAGCAGGAAGCGCGGACGGAATGGCCGCAGTTTCAGATAAGCCGAAACCGGCGTGTCGAGGTCTGCGGCAATGTCGAATGGCAAGCTCATGGGCATGCAAAAAACCCACCCCCGGTATGTGCGGAGCTGGGCCCTGGATTTGATAACTAAGAACGACTACGCGACCAGCGCCCACTCCCTGGAGCGGCGCCACCAGCCAAAATCCGCGGTCATTGAATTCGCGTGAGTCACAAGGCCAGTATCGGCTGATGCCGGTCCGGCGGTCAAGCGCGAGGCAGGTCAAGCACGAGGCAGGTCAAGCCAGGGGTGCGTCATGCCGCTGGGTGCGTCAAGCCACGGGGTGCGTCATGCCTCTGGGTGCGTCAAGCTACGGGGTGCGTCAGGCCGCTGGGGAGCTGCGGGGCAATGGCAGGTACCGGCGGCCATATGCCTCAGGTACCGGCAGTCGGCCAGCGATG
>JANPCY010000235.1:0-2900 GCA_031431175.1 Steroidobacteraceae bacterium
GCAGGAAGCGTCATACTGGGTGTCGGCGTCCGTATTTACGATCACATCCGCACCCAACTTCAGGCTCGCCTCCAGCCCGGCCATGAAGGCGCGCGCCAGTCCCTGATTGTGGGATAGGCTCAGCACGTGATCGATGCCCGAAGCGCGCGCGATTTCAACGGTTCGATCGCAACTGCCATCGTCGACCAGCAGCCATTCGACGCAGGCAAAGCCAGGTAACTGACGCGGCAGTCCCTGAAGCGTCGTTCCAATCGTCGCTTCCTCGTTGTAAGCCGGTACCTGGATGATGAGCTTGGACATGCTTAGAACCGAGGCAGGGATTGATCCCTTTCCCGGCCGGATTGTGCTTCACTCTGTCTATGGAAGGAAGTGGCCTGTCGCAGGTAGCTCCCGAGGACTTTCAGGCCGGTCAGATTCGGATTACCGTAATGCTGCAGTCCGCCTGCGGCGTTGCTGCCGTTGCAGTCCTGTTCGCCAAGCTGTTTCTCGTCTGGCGGATCAACGTCAACTGGGACGAATTCTATTTTCTGAGCAATGTGTACTCGCTGGTTCGAGGCGAGCTGGCGCTGTTGCTGCAAGGTCCGTACACGCATCTCTTCACCTGGGTAACGGACCTGGACATGCAGGAAGTCGATCAGATCATCGTGCTGCGCGTGCTTATGTGGACCCTGCTGGTCCTGTCTTCGTGGCTGCTATACCGCCTTGCGCGCCGCTGGGCATCTCCGGTCGGCGCAACAATTGCGGTCCTGGCCTTCCTGAGCACCTGGCCAGTAATGAAGCATGGCTCTTCATTCCGCGCCGACTCCATGCTGCTGCCATTGACCTTAGCCGCGCTGTTGCTTGCAGGCAGGGTTGGCGGTCGCCGTTTCGTGTACGACGCAGGTGCGGGTCTGTGTCTTGGCGCTGCGTTCGTCCTGACGACCAAGGCCGTCCTCATGATCCCGGTTCTGGTTCTCGTTACCGTTCTTTCGGACTCCGACCGGACGAAAGGCAAAGTATTTCTGCCAATTGGGTCGCTCAAGAGGATCGGCATCAGTATTGGTACGGCGACGTTGCTTTCAGTTGCATTAATCGCTGCGCACTCGACTCAGGTGCTTGCGGACTTCGAGTCCGCCGGCGATTTCGCGGCCAGGGCGGTCACAACCGTGCTGCTCGATGTCCCGATCGCCCCACGTGCGCATTATTTCCAGCGACTGGTGTTGGAGGACGCCGTCTATTGGTTGGCACTGTCGGCGGGCCTGCTCGTCGCCATCAGAAGGCGAAAGTTTGCTGCGGCCTCGTGCATTCTTTCGCTGCTGCCCGTGCTGTTCTATCGCAATGCCTTCCCGTACTACTACACGGTCATGATCGCCCCGGTCAGTATCCTGATTGCGCTGTTCGCCGACGAAATCCTGCGCGAATCCGGGCACAGGGGGGCAAGCAGGATCGGCGTTCTCGCAATGGCTGTGCTCGGTCTGCTGCTGGCCCAGCATGCCTGGGAAAACTTCATGGCCTTGCGTTTCAACGAGCAGGCGAAGCAGCGGTCGGTCATCGCCGCCGTGCACAAAGTTTTTCCGGTCCCGGTGCCGTACATCGATCACGGCGGAATGATCGCTTCATTCCCGAAAGCGAATTTTTTCATGAGCAGCTGGGGTGTCGAGACTTACCTTCGCCTTGGCCGCGACTTCATGCCGGCAGTGCTGGAGAAATACAGGCCCCCGCTGTTGCTGGTGAATCATGCCGTCCTGTATCCCGGCGCGCTGCTTTTTAGGCAGCTCAGCGAAGTCGACCAACAACTCCTGGTCTCGTCCTATGTGGATTACTGGGGACCGCTGCGGGTCGCGGGCGTCGAAGTGCTGATACCCGCAGGTCAGGCGACAAGCGCGCGCCTGCCGTTCCCTGGACGGTACCGCATCGAAACCAGTGCCGAAATTCTCGTGGATGGGAAGCGGTTCAGACCCGGCGAAACGATAGACACCGGCGACTCGATCCATCTGGTGCTCGAGACCGCACCGCGATCCCAGATCGCAACGACGGCCAGATTGGTCTGGGCGGATGCGCAGGACCCGCCGCCCGAGGCCCCGCCCGAGTTGCCACTGTACTCCCCGCTCTCGAGATGAGCCCGCGGTGGCGCGAGACGCGCGGCCATCAGCTGTCGTGCCGCGCAACCTCGGTGCCGAACGATCCGCCCGCCAGAAACCGCGCGATCGCATCCGCGACCAGCGACGACAGCAACATTCCGGTGTGGCTGACGTCCAGCACGATGTGTTCCTTCGCGCCGGCGAGCCGCGTCTCGTCCACGCTGACCGTTCCGTCATTCGGCGCCGGCAACTCGGCGAACAATCGCCCCATGCCGGCGGATCGCGACCCGGCGATGATGCCGAGTTCGCGCTCCCCACGCCAGGTGCGCGGCTCGCGCCGCGTGAGTTCAGCAGCCGCGAGACGCCCTAGCAGATGCGGCCCCAGAGACCAGGCAGCGACCGCGCGCGCGGCGCGCGACCCTTGCACGGGTGAACCCAGCAACACGACGCGACCCTGTGGCAATTCACCGTGTGATTCAAATGTCTCCAGGATCACCAGGCCGCCGAGGCTGTGGCCCACGAGATTCACGGGTCCGTCACCGAACTCGCGTAGATGAACGGAAAGCGCCGTGGCAGCCCCTGCAATATCCGCCCGCGTGGAGGGATACCGGAATACGGAGGGCTCGAATCCGGCCTCCGCCAGGCGATTGCGCAATACAAAGGACTCCAGCCCGTTCATCCACAGGCCGTGCACGACGACGACAGGCGTGGCGCGCGTGGTCAGCGCTCAGCCGGGCGGCTGCACCGGCAGCTTGACCCGGATGTGCAACTCGGCGAGTTGTGAGTCATCGACCTCGGATGGCGCGTCGGTCAGCGGGCACCAGGCCGACTGCGTCTTCG
>JANPCY010000236.1:0-2728 GCA_031431175.1 Steroidobacteraceae bacterium
CATCAACCGGTGGCGCTGCCGGTACGGATCGAGGCCCAGTACCGAGAGTTCGCCCTGGAATCGCGCGAGGCCGAGTACGGCTTTCAGCGCAGTGGTCTTGCCGGCGCCATTCGGTCCGATCAGGCCGACGATCCGCCCGGCGCCGATGCTGAATGATGCGTCATTCAATGCATGGGTCGCGCCATAGCTCTTCGTGAGCCCGCGCGCCACGATCAGGTCACTCACGCTTGTCTCCCTCATCCGCCTCGTCGTCACGGGCCGCTGTCAGTGTGGACGCCGCCGCGGGCGGCGCCTTGGCGAGCGCTTCCAGCAACTCGCGGGGTTCGAAACCCAGTCGCTGGATTCTTGCCCCGACCTTCGGCCATTCCTCCTCGAGGAAATGCTGGCGTTCGTCCTTCATCAAAGCGCGACGCGCGCCTTCGGTGACGAACATGCCGCGGCCGCGGCGCTTCTCGACCAGCTGCTCATCCACGAGCTGCTGGTAGCCTTTCAACACTGTCAGCGGGTTCAGCCGGTACTCGGCCGCAACGCTACGGACCGACGGCAGGGGATCGCCGTCGTTGAGCACGCCTTCCAGGATCATCGCCACCACGCGGTCGCGCAGTTGGCGGTAGATCGGCAGGCTTTCGTTCCAGTTGGTATCCATGCGTTGCGCCGTAAGTGATTTGGCCCGCTACCAGACTACTTTAGCAGAGCACCTTCGTCGGAGCCCTTGGCGCTTGCCGAACGTGTCTGCTCGGCCGTCGTGGCCTTGGCAACCATGTAGGCCAGCCGCGTCGCCACAACCGCGACTTCCGGAAGCTCGGTGGCGACCGCCAGGTACGTGTCGGAAGTCTCGCGCTTCGCAACCACGGTTACTTCCGGCAGAGTCACCGACGCCATGGGCGTGGTGTCAATCAGGGTGAGCTCGCCGACCTCCACGATCCCGCGGGGTGCCGAGGCGATGTAGCCCTGGTCCAATGCCACGGCGTGGAGCGACACGATCGCGACCGCCGCCAATGCGCTGACTGCCATCCGCTTGCTGCTTGTGTACATCGTGAACATGAGCTTCTCCTTTGCTTCGTTTCATTTCGGCTCGGCCTTTCGCCGGGTTCCGTTCTACTGTTTTGCTCTTCTGGTGTTGTAGTTAACTACAACACCGATCCCAATGCAAGTATTTTCTGTTATAAAATGCAGGTAGCTCCATAAATCCCACAAAAACAATTAGTTACACGCGCATCGTTTTGAGTCCGGCCCTGCAGCGCGCGTCCGAAGGAACCCGCGTGAGTAAATTTTGCGCAAAACCAGAACACCCCGAAGCCCCGCGCAGCGTTCAAGAGAGGGTCGGCCAGGCCATCCAGCGTAGAGTGCCAACGATGGAGGAGCGGGATGCCGACGCGCAATTGATGCTGCGTTATGCCGCAGGCGATGCGCGCGCATTTGAAGAGCTCTACGCGCGCAACCGCGCAAGCCTGTGGCGATTCATCCGGCGCCTGGTGCGAAATGCAGCTGCCACGGATGACGTATTCCAGGAATGCTGGTCGCGGGTGATCGGCGGTCGCGAGCGTTACCGGCCCACGGCGCGCTTCACCACATGGCTCTACCGGATCGCGCACAACTGCTGCATGGATCATTGGCGAAAGAGCGCGCGGCGCGCGGTGCATGAGACAACGGATGACAACGCGATCGCGGCGGCGGCAGATGCGCCTGCCAGCGGCCCGTTCGCAATCGCCGTCGCTGAGGAAGCGCGCGGGCGACTCAGCCTGGCGCTCGCCCGCCTGCCGGAGGAACAGCGTGTTGCGTTCCTTCTATATGTCGAGGGTGGACTGTCGGTGGCCGAGATCGCGGAGCAGACCGGCGCCGGTGTGGAGACTGCGAAAAGCCGGCTGCGCTACGCGGTCGCTCGACTGAAAGAAGCGCTAGGCAACGACGCGCCACTGGACTGAGGACATGGATCCGAAAGACGAACAGCCATTCAATCGCGAACCCTGGCGCCGCCTGCTGGGCACGGATTCCGGCGCGCCCACACAGGACATGGACCGGCGCGTCCTCTCCGAGGCACAGCGCGCGCTCATGCCGCGTGTTGGACGCTGGTGGCTGCCTGCTTCGCTAGCGGCGAGTCTCCTGCTTGCGGTCCTCATCGTGCAGTGGCAACTCGCGGACAGCGGTGCGCCGGCGCACGTGACCGAATCCGATGTACTGTCTGCACCAACGCCCATCGTGGCCGATAAAGCGGCACCTGCAGCAGCAATGGAAGCGCTGCCAAAGCGGCAGGAGTTGCCGGCAACGCGTGCGGCCGACATGCCGCTGCCCGAAGTCGCGCAGCCGACAATGGAATCCCCGCGTGTGCAAGAAACCGCGGCGCTCGCCGACGAACAACCAGCCAAGGCAAAACCCGCTGCGGATGTGATTGCGCCGGAGCCCGCGCAGGCCGAATCTTCTGCCGTTACCGGAAAATTTCATGCGCTCACGCCATCTTCTGGCGAGCAGCGCACACCCGAACAATGGTACGCTGACATCGTGGAATTGCGGGCAACTGGTCGTATCAAGGAAGCAGATGCGGAACTTGTCCGTCTCAAGGCGGCCTATCCGGGCTGGCTTGAAAGCCACCAACAACCGAATCCCTGAGCCTGCCGCGGCAAGCGGTGGACATGACTGACGACAAGCGCGGCTGGCGCCTCGCCTGGTTGATGCTGGCGCTCGTGTCGCTGGCCAACTATGGCAACTTCTACGTCTACGACTCGATAGG
>JANPCY010000237.1:0-5712 GCA_031431175.1 Steroidobacteraceae bacterium
CCTGTTGCACAGACAGCACACGCAACGCCGAGCAACGCGGCCCGGCCGAGTAGCAGGCTGACTGCATCGCGTCGTTCACCACCTGCTCAGGCAGCGCCGAACTGTCCACCAACATCGCGTTCTGCCCACCGGTCTCCGCAATCAGAACCGGCAACGGGCCATCCCGGGCCGCGAGCGCGCGGTTGATCAGGCGCGCGGTCTCGGTCGAACCCGTGAACACAACGCCCACAATGCGCGGATCGGCGATCAGTGCACCGCCGATCTTCGAGCCAGCCCCGGGAACCAGGTGCAGCACGATCCCGGGGACACCGGCCTCGTGCAGCAGGCGCACCATCGCAGCAGCGATGAGCGGCGTCTGCGCGGCAGGCTTTGCGATGACACTATTGCCGGCCGCAAGCGCTGCCGCCACCTGGCCGGTGAAAATAGCCAGCGGGAAATTCCACGGACTGATGCAGGCGAAGACGCCACGGCCACGCAGCACCAGCCGGTTGGATTCGCCGGTCGGACCCGGTAACACAAGCGGCTGCCCGAACTCCTGCTCCGCCCTGGCCGCGTAATAACGCAGGAAATCGACGGCCTCGCGGACTTCGGCGATCGAGTCAGGCACGCACTTGCCGGCTTCCGTGACGCAAATCGCAATGAAGCGTGCGGCATCCCGCTCAAGGCGGTCCGCCGCCTCGCGGAGAATTGCCGCCCGCTCGCCAGCGGGCCTGCGATCCCATTCGGGCTGGGCCGAGTCCGCGAGCGCGAGTGCCTCGCCAACAAGCGCGACATCGGCCTCCGCCACTTCGCCGGCGACCCGCTCGAGATTCGCCGGACACATGATCTTCCGCGAGCGCCCGCTTCGTTCACGGCCTCCGACGATCGGCGCTGCGGCCAGCGGCACCGTCATTGCCCGCCGGCAGGAATCCGCCAGGCTGCGCTGCTCGCGGCCATCGGCCAGATTGAGGCCGGCAGAATTGCGGCGCTCGGATCCGAACATCGATACCGGCAAGGGTATGCGCGGGTGTGGTCCCGGCCCGGCGACCTCAACTTCCGCGACCGGATCGCTGACGACTTCCTCGAGCGGCAGCGACTCGTCGACCACTCGATTGACGAATGACGTGTTTGCGCCGTTCTCGAGCAGGCGGCGCACTAGATAGGGCAGCAGGTCTTCATGCGAGCCGACCGGCGCGTAGACGCGGCAGGGCAATGCGCGCCCGGCCGGATCGGTCACTTCCGCATACAGCTCCTCGCCCATGCCGTGCAAGCGCTGGAATTCGAACTCGCGGCGGCGCACCGACGCGAGATGGATGATGCTTGCGACGGTATGCGCGTTGTGCGTCGCGAACTGCGGGTAGATCCGGCGGCTGCCGTCCAGCAGGATGCGTGCGCAAGCGAGGAAGCTGACATCGGTGTTCTGCTTGCGTGTGAAGACCGGATATCCGGGCAGGCCACGTTCCTGCGCGCGCTTGACCTCGCTGTCCCAGTAAGCGCCCTTGACGAGGCGGACATTGAGCACGCGGCCGGTTTCATCGGCGCGCCGGCCGAGAAAGCGCAGCACGTCGGTTGCGCGCTTCGAGTAAGCCTGCACCGCGAGACCCAGCCCTTCCCAGCCAGCGAGCCCTGGCTGGCGCATCAGCCGGTCAAGTAGCTCCAGCGACAATTCCAGCCGGTCGGCTTCCTCAGCGTCGATCGTCAGCGCGATGCCAGCGGCGCTCGCGGCGAGCGCCAGCGCCTCAATTCTTGCGCCAAGCTCTGACAATAGCGGTTGCCGTTTGCCAAACTCGTAGCGTGGATGCAGGGCCGACAGCTTGACCGAGATGCTCGGCCAGGACGCAGGCGCGCTACCGGCGCGCACTGAAGCACCGACGGCCACGATTGCAGCGCTGTAGGACTGCATGTAGCGTTCGGCATCCGCCGCCGTAAGGGCTGACTCTCCCAGCATGTCGTAGGTGTGGCGATAACGCGCGTCGTCACCGGTGGCCGCGCGTTCGAGCGCATCACCGATGGTCCGGCCCATCACAAACTGGTGTCCCATGATCCGCATCGCCTGGCGGAATGCCGCCCGCACCACCGGCTCCCCGAGCCTGGTCACCAGCCGGCGCAATACGGACGCAGGATCGCGCAGCTCGCCCTCCGCCGGTCGCACTACCTGGCCGGTCAGCATGAGTCCCCAGGTGGATGCGTTGACAAACAGCGATTCGGCAGCGCCGAGATATTCGGACCACTGGCCGGTGGAAATCTTGTCGGCGATCAGCCGATCCGCCGTCTCGGCATCCGGTATCCTTAACAGCGCCTCCGCGAGGCACATGAGCACGACGCCCTCCTGGGACGCGAGGTGGTACTGCTGCAGGAATGCCTCGACCCCGCCACGCCCGGCGCGGCGCCTGCGCGCCGCGGCAACGAGCTGCATGGCATCGCGATGGATGGCCTGCCGCTCAGTCTCCGGCAAGCTCGCGAATTCCAGGATCTCCGCGATCACGGTCGCTTCGTCAGCGAGATACAGGCGATTGATCGCCGCACCGGGCGCGGATTCAAACTGCTGACCAGTCCGCAGGAATTCCATCATTGCGGCATGACTCATGATTGGAATTCTATCCGCCTGAGGTAATCGCCAAGTATCAGCGCGTGATCGAACACGAGGGGTGGTGCATTGCCCGGACTGACGACCAGGATGCCCGCGGCATCGTCGCCGGCGACCGGCTCTCCGCACGCGGTCGCGATGTACACGAGGCTCACAGTGTGCCCGCGCGGATCGCGCGCAGGGTCGGAGTAGACGCCGAGCAGCCGCGCGAGCCTGATCTCGAGTCCGGTTTCCTCGCGCGCTTCGCGTCGCGCCGCCACTTCGACCGTCTCGCCGATGTCGACAAATCCGCCCGGCAACGCGTGGCCAGCCGGTGGAAAGCGGCGCTCGATCAGCACGATCGGCCTGCCGGGCCGATCTTCGAGTTCGATGATGACGTCAACGGCGAGATCCGGCGTGGTGGGGCGCGGCATCAGGCCTGGTCCCCGTTTGCACCCGGCAGGCCGGCCGCATGCGACCGCAGGCGATCCGCGCTTTCCGCGCCCAGATAGGCGTGGATCAGGCGGCGACCGAGGTACAGGAGCGGAATCAGCACGACCGCCATCAGCATCTTGTAGCAGTAGTTGACCGTACCGACGGCCAGAAACAGTCCCGTCGGCCAATGCTGTGGCCCCAGCACAAAGGCGATGTACAGCACGACGAAACTGTCGACGAGCTGTGATATTGCCGTCGATCCGGTCCCGCGCAACCACACAAATCGCTCGCCGGTTGCGCGTCGGATCCGGTGAAACATGGCGACGTCGATCAGCTGACCAATCAGAAACGCCGTGATCGAGCCGCCGATCGTCCACAGCCCCTGCCCGAATATGCTGGCAAATGCCGCCTGCATGTCCGGCACGCCGCGCTCGCTGCCGACCGCCACCCACCAGCCCGCCGGCGCCAGGCTGATCGCTAGATAGGCGAACAGGAATGCATAGGAGATGAAGCCGACTGTCAGCCACGAAATGAGCCGGACGCCGCGCACGCCGAAGTATTCGTTGATGATGTCCGTCATGATGAACACGATCGGCCACAACATCACACCGGCCGTGAAAGACAATGAGCCACTCTGGCCGAACAGTCGCCAGTCGAATGGCGGGAGTCCCAGCGTGTCCTCGAGCGCGAAGATCTTCACACCGACGAACTCGGCGATCAGCGCGTTGGTGACGAACAGGCCCGACAGGATGATGAATAGCCACGCAGGCTTCGAATTGAGGATGGCCCAGGGCGCGTCAGCTAATCGTGCAGCCATGACTCAGCCCCTCCCCTGCAGCTGCCGGATCGCCCGCCGGCTGCGCTTGTCCGGACGGCCCGGTGGAGCCGTTTCCGACCGCCGCTCGACCTGCCGGCGTTCACGCGCCGCGGCGCGCCGCAACGCGCTGTCGGTTGTCTCTTCGTAACAGGCGCATGCCTCGGTCGCGGGGCCGCGTCGCGACGGTAGCGACAGCACGATCACGGTCCAGGAATCCGTGCCAAGCGTAATGTCCAGCCGGTCACCGATGGCGAGGCTGCGGGCGGGTTTGGCGCGTTCGCCATTGACATGGACCTTGCCGCCGCCGACCGCCGCGGCAGCCAGCGAACGACTGCGATGGAATCGCGCACACCAAAGCCAGCGATCGATCCGAAGTCTGCTGCCCGCCGCATCCACCACTCGATTTTACCTGCTCACCCGCCCTCCCCGGCCCGCGGATTATACGGGGCAGCGCGCAGCCGGCCGCTATAATCCGCGGCTGGCGCTCACTGGCGGAAAATCATGGATCAGGAATTGCTGCGGCGGCTCGAGTCGCAGACCGCTGAACTGGAACGCAACGGCCTCTTCAAGCGCGAACGTGTGATCGCCTCGGGCCAGGGCCCCGTCGTACGACTCGAGGACGGGCGCGAGGTCATCAACCTGTGCGCCAACAACTATCTCGCTCTCGCAAATCATCCGGAGCTGCGCCGGGCTGCGCACGAGGCGCTTGACCGCCATGGCTATGGCATGGCCTCGGTGCGATTCATCTGCGGGACCCAGGCCGTGCACCGGCAGCTCGAGCAGCGCCTGTCCGCGTTTCTCGGCACCGACGACACGATCCTGTACTCGTCCTGCTTCGACGCGAATGGCGGTCTGTTCGAAACGCTGACCGACGAGAACGACGCGATTATTTCCGACGCGCTGAATCACGCCAGCATCATCGACGGCATTCGCCTGTCGAAGGCGAAGAGGCTTCGCTACGACAATGGAGACATGCGCCAACTCGAGCAGCACCTGCGGGAGTCGCAGGATGCACGCACGCGCCTCATCGTGACGGATGGCGTATTCTCGATGGATGGCACGATCGCGCGCCTGCGCGAAATCTGCGACCTCGCGGACCGGTATTCAGCGTCGGTCGTCGTGGACGATTCACACGCGACGGGCTTCATGGGGCCGACGGGGCGCGGCACCCACGAGCACTGCGGCGTCATGGGACGCGTGGACATTCTGACCAGCACGCTCGGCAAGGCCCTGGGCGGCGCGAGTGGCGGCTTCGTATCCGGGCGCGCCCCGGTGATCGGCTGGCTGCGGCAAAGATCCCGGCCCTATCTGTTCTCCAATACCATTGCCCCGGTGGTGGCGGCGACCACGCTGCGCGTACTCGAGATGCTCGAGACAACGCCCGGTCTGCGCCGGCAGTTGTCGGACAATGCAGCCTGGTTTCGCGAAGGGCTGGCCGCGCTCGGGTTCCAGATCCCGGACGGTGAGCATCCGATCATCCCGGTCATGCTGGGCGACGCCACACTTGCAGGGCGGATGGCCGAGCGGTTGCTGGAGCTCGGCGTCTATGCGGTCGGATTTTCCTACCCGGTCGTGCCGATGGGGAGGGCCCGGATCCGCACGCAGATGTGCGCCGGTCATTCACGTGATCAGCTCGAATCGGCCGTTGCCGCATTCGCGCAGGCCGGCCGGGAGCTCGGCATCATCAGCGCTTGAGGTCCACATGAAGGCATTGATCAAGTCGCGCCCGGAACCGGGCATCTGGTTGGGCGAACTGGCGCGGCCGGAGGCCGGACCCAATGACGTGCTGATCCGGATGCGCAAGACCGCCATCTGCGGCACCGACATCCATATCTACCAGTGGGATGCCTGGGCACAGCGTACGATCCCCGTGCCGATGCAGGTCGGTCACGAGTATTGCGGCGAGATCGTCGAG
>JANPCY010000238.1:0-2197 GCA_031431175.1 Steroidobacteraceae bacterium
TGTTGCCGCCGTTGCCGCGCGTATCGGCGCGACCGCAAGTCGCGTGCTTGCAACCACAATTGGTGCGGCGCTCGAGGGCTTGCGGCTGGAGCATCCGTTCTACGAGCGCGAAGTACCGGTGATCCTGGGCGCTCACGTGACGCTTGAGGCCGGCACCGGAGCCGTGCACACGGCACCGGGCCACGGCGCCGATGACTACGAGATGGGCCGCCAGTATGGCCTGCCGATCGACAATCCGGTCGGACCCGACGGCCGATTCGTCGCCGGTACGCTCCTGTTCGAAGGTCAGTCGGTGTTCGCTGCCAATGCCGCGATCATCGACACGCTGCAAAGCGAGGGCCGCCTGATCCACCACGAACCCTATCGTCACAGCTATCCGCATTGCTGGCGCCACAAGACGCCGGTGATCTTCCGCGCGACGCCGCAATGGTTCCTGAGCATGGAGAAGGAAGGACTGCGGCGCGATGCGCTTGCGGGCATCCGCAAGGTGAGCTGGCTGCCCGACTGGGGCGAACAGCGCATCACCAGCATGATCGAGACGCGCCCGGACTGGTGCATCTCGCGCCAGCGTGCCTGGGGAGTCCCGCTTGCCATGTTCGTGCACAAGGAAACGGGCGAGCCGCATCCGCAGACGCCGGAACTGCTGGAGCGGGTTGCGAAGCTGGTCGAGGAGGGCGGCATCGAGGCCTGGTTCGCGCTGAATCCGCGCCAGCTCCTCGACGACGAGTCACTGGTCTACGAAAAATGCGACGACGTCATGGATGTGTGGCTCGACTCGGGAGTCGTGCACCACTGCCTTCCGGCACTGCGCCCGGATGTCGTTCCGTTTCCGGTGGATGTCTACCTCGAAGGCTCCGATCAGCATCGAGGCTGGTTCCACAGCTCGCTGCTCGCTTCGGTTGCCGGCCGCGGCGTACCGCCCTATCGCCAGGTTGTCACGCATGGGTTCGCCGTCGACGACAAGGGCCGCAAGATGTCGAAGTCACTTGGCAATGTGGTCGCGC
Source organism: Steroidobacteraceae bacterium (assembly GCA_031431175.1). Lineage (GTDB taxonomy): Bacteria > Pseudomonadota > Gammaproteobacteria > Steroidobacterales > Steroidobacteraceae > SCUD01. The sequence continues at coordinate 1,005 of JANPCY010000238.1, forward strand.
CGCAGAAAGTCATGAGCACACTCGGCGCCGACGTGCTGCGGCTGTGGGTTGCCGCGACGGACTACAGCGCGGAGATGAATGTCTCCGACGAGATCCTGAAGCGCATGTCGGACAGCTACCGCCGCATGCGCAACACCCTGCGCTTCCTGCTCGGCAATCTGGCGGGCTTCGATCCGGCGCGCGACGCGCTGCCGGTGGAACGCATGCTCGAGATTGACCGCTGGACGCTGATTCGCGCGGCCGCGCTGCAAGCGGAGGTCATCAAGGCCTACCGCAGCTACGACTTCCACCTGGTCTACCAGAAAGTGCACGGCTTCTGCGTCATCGAGCTCGGCGCATTCTGGCTCGACATCCTGAAGGACCGGCTCTATACGATGCCTGCGGCGAGCACAGCGCGGCGCTCGGCCCAGACCGCGATGTACCACGTCGCCGAGGCCATGGTGCGCTGGCTGGCGCCGATCCTGTCGTTCACGGCCGAGGAGATCTGGAAATACCTGCCAGGTGCGCGCGACGAATCGGTGCTGCTTGCGACCTGGTGGTCCATCCCGGAAGTCCAGGCGTCGAAGGAGATCGACTGGGATGCCGTGATCGCCCTCAAGACCGATGTCTCCCGCGAACTCGAGCAACTGCGTACGGCAGGCAAGCTCGGCGCGCCACTGGAGGCGGCGGTGGACGTCTACCTCGACGAGGTGCAGCATCGGCGCATGGCGGCCATTGGCGATGAACTGAGATTCGTGCTGATCACCTCTTCGGCGCGTATGCTTCCGGCCGCCGGGCGGCCGGCCGACGCGGCGCCGGCGACTTCGGTCGCAAAGACCGGCGCTTGGATCACCGTCGGCGTGCAGGTTGCACCCAAATGCGCGCGCTGCTGGCACCGGCGACCGGACGTGGGCGTCGATCCGCGCCCTCCGGAAATCTGCGCGCGCTGTGTCGGCAATCTGGATGGCCCCGGCGAATCGAGGCATTACGCGTGAAGGACGATATCTTTCCGAAGCCGACCGGGCTCCTGTGGCTGTGGCTCTCCGTCATCGTCGTGGCGGCCGATCAACTCACCAAGTGGTTTGTCGTGAACCAGTTTGAGCTCTACGAGGTGTTGCCGCTTGGGCCGATGCTCGAGCTGACACGGCTGCACAACACGGGCGCGGCCTTCAGCCTGCTGGCGCAGGCCGGCGGCTGGCAGCGCTGGTTCTTTG
>JANPCY010000239.1:0-4664 GCA_031431175.1 Steroidobacteraceae bacterium
GCCATGACGACGACTGCCGCACCATATCGGCGCACATTGCGAGCCTGCTCCAGTAATGTTCCCTCGCCTTATTACAAAGAAATAGAGTTGACGACACCTTTCCCTAGAAGGCACTTGAGGCCCGCCTCTAACACAGAAAACTTCGACGAGTCGATCATGACCGGGACGCGCGCAATGTCAGGCTCGGAGGCGGCGAGATTCAGGAATCTCACCATGACCGCCTGCGAATCGAGCATCCCTTCGTCCATGTTGACGTCAATGAGCTGCGCGCCCGCGGCCACCTGGTCGCGTGCGATCGCGAGCGCCGCCACGTAGTCGCCGGCCTCGATCAGCTTGCGGAAACGTGCGGATCCCGTGACATTGGTGCGCTCCCCGACATTGACGAAGCGCATGTCGGGCTCGATGTTGAGCGCCTCAAGGCCCGACAGGCGGCAGCGCGGTGGCACGGCGGGCGGAACGCGCGGTGCCAGGCCGGAGACAGCCTGCGTGATGTGCGCGATGTGCTCGGGCGTCGTGCCGCAGCAGCCGCCGACGATGTTGACGAGCCTGCTTTCGGCCCATTCGCGCAGCTGCGCCGCGGTTTCGCAAGCCTGCTCGTCGTACTCGCCGAAGGCGTTCGGGAGACCGGCATTCGGATAGGCACACACGTAGCAGTCGGCGATGCGCGACAACTCCTCGACGTGCGGCCGCAGTTGCTTTGCCCCGAGTGCGCAATTCAGTCCGATTGCGAGGGGCCGCACATGACGCACCGAATTCCAGAACGCTTCGGTCGTTTGCCCCGACAGCGTGCGCCCGGAAGCGTCGGTGATGGTGCCCGAGACGATGACCGGTAGCTCCCTGCCGAGCTCCTCGAAGAGTCCGCTGATTCCAAAGAGCGCGGCCTTCGCGTTCAGCGTGTCGAAGATGGTCTCGACGATCAACAGGTCCACGCCGCCCTCGATCAATGCGCGCGCGGCGGTCGCGTAGGTGTCGCGCAGTTCGTCGAAGGCGACATTCCGGTAGCCGGGGTCGTTGACGTCCGGGGACAGTGAGGCCGTGCGGCTGGTCGGTCCGAGCGCGCCCGCGACGAAGCGCGCCCGGCCGCTGCTGACCGCGATCTCGTCAGCAACACGCCTCGCAATGCGCGCCGATTCGAAATTGATCTCGGCGACGAAATCCTGCAACCCATAATCGGCAAGCGACGGCGCGCTGGCATTGAAGGTGTTGGTCTCGATGATGTCGGCGCCAGCATGCAGGTATTCACGGTGGATCGCCGCGATCAGGTCTGGCCTGGTCAGTGACAGCAGGTCATTGGCGCCCTTCAGGTCGCGCGGCCAGTCCGCAAAGCGCCCTCCGCGATAATCCGCATCCGCGAGCCTTGCACGCTGGATCATCGTGCCCATCGCGCCGTCCAGTACCAGGATGCGCTCACTAAGGGCCTGCCGGAGCGCGTTCATTGCGCCCTCAGTCCGAGCGCGTGGCAGATCGCATAAACAAGCTCAGCGCGATTCAGCGTGTAGAAGTGGAATTCGTCGACGCCCTCCCGCCGCAGGCGCGCGACCTGCTCGATCGCGACCGAAGCCGCGATCATCTTGCGAGTCTCGGGATCGTCATCCAGCCCATCGAAGCGTTTCACGAGCCAGGCCGGCACGCTCGCGCCGCAGCGCTCGGCGAAGCGCAGCATCTGCGGAAAGCGCGTGATCGGCAGTATGCCTGGCACGATGACCGCATCGATCCCGACGGCTGCGCTGCGGTCGCGAAAGCGCAGATAGCGCTCGGTATCGAAGAAGAACTGGGTGATTGCGCGCGTCGCACCCGCATCCAGCTTGCGCTTCAGGTTGGCGAGATCCTGCTCGGGGCTTTGCGCTTCCGGGTGTGTCTCCGGAAAGGCCGCGACTGAGATATCGAAGTCGGCAACATCCCTGAGGCCCCGCACGAGGTCAGCGGCATAGGCATACCCACCAGGATGCGGTATATAATTCGCGACACCAGCCGGCGGATCGCCGCGCAGCGCAACGACGTTGCGCACGCCCTCCTCCCAATAGCGCCTGGCGATCTCGCGGATCTCATCCCGGCTTGCACCAATGCAAGTCAGGTGCGGGGCGCCGGTCAGGCTGGTCTCGCGCAGTACACGAGTGATGACCTTGTGGGTCCGGTCGCGGGTCGAGCCGTCGGCCCCATAGGTCACGGATACAAAGCGGGGACGGAGCGGCGCCAGCCGCTCGATCGAGGCCCACAGCGTCTGTTCCATGGCCGCGTCTTTGGGCGGGAAAAACTCGAAGGAAACCTGGACCGGGCGGCGCATTCACCGGAGTATACGGGCGCGCTTATGCACCGCCCAGCACGAGCGCGCCCCAGACGATCAGCACGACACTGGCCAGGCGACTGACCAGCATTCCCCTGGGAATGAGCTTCTCGAGGAATATGTACGACGTCAGCCCGATGATCCAGTACAGATTCATCACACCGCCGTAGAACAGCAGGATCATCAGCATCCAGCAACAGCCGAGGCAATAAAGTCCGTGCCGGATGCCCATCTTCCAGGCGCCGGCGGCCCCCGGCATCCAGTGCTTGCTGACAAATTCCATCGGCCCCCGGCAATGTTGCAGGCAGGCATCCCGGAATTGCGTGAGCTGATACAAACCCGCGGCGATAAGGATCAGGCCACCGAACCGGGCGCTCGTCATCGCCATCGATGGTGACATCAGTGCCACAGTCTGAAGCTGCCACTGCAGCGTGGTGGCCAACAGGCTGAATGCGCTCCAGACGGTGAGATAGCCGAGCAGGAAAATGCCGCTCGATATGGGCGTGCCGTCGCGTTTTTCCCGATGGCGGCTCACCAGGCCATAAAGCAGGATCATCGGTGCGGCGCTCGGCAGCATCATCGCAATCATCATGACCCACCACATGACGAATACGATCCACGCGTACCCGGGGGTCCACGCGTGCGCGGTGCCCTTGTCCATGTCCATGCCGGACATCGACGACATGTCCTCCGGCATGCCGGCGCCACGCAGCAGATACCACCAGGCAAATGCGATGAACAGCAAGAGCGCGACGAGACCGATGATACGATCCCGTCGCAGGATGAATCCGAGCGGCGAGGATTCGTCCCCGGACACGGACTCAGGCGATCGGCCCGCCCGGTCCGATATTCAGCATGGCCAGATGGCAATGCCGGCCTTCAAATTCGATCTGAATCGGACCCTGGGTCTTCAGGCTGCCGCTTGCGACCTCTGCGGTCCGGTACTCGAATCCATTCGGCAGATTGATGCGCGCGCGGTGGGTTGCATTCGTCACCGCATTGCGCAATGGCACGGCGCTGCAACTGATTACGCCGGGAACCTCGAAGCGACCGGTCCGCGCTTCGATGTCGACCTCGAAATGGATCGGCTTGAACATCGGGTCATGGACCTTTTCATAGGTCGACGCAAAAATGTCGAAGAATGTCGCGCCTGGGGTCGAGACCTGGCCCGACAGGATCTTTATCAGGGCGTTTCGCTGCTTGTCGTCAGCGCGCTCGTCGACTATTTGCAGGGCCTCCCCATGCCCGAGGTGGATTGCCTGCGGCCACGCCAGCACCATGGCGCACTTGAGACCGCTTAGATCGACCCCATCGAAGTGTCCCTCATCGATACGGATTGCCGCCGCCGCACGACAACTACCGCGCGTGGGCAGGCTGTTGAACTGGCAGGGACAACCGAAATCACAGTTGCAGCTCACGATCTCGGGACCCCTGATCAGCCATCTGTTCGCCATCGCTCGTCTCCCTCTGGCGCAGGACGCGTTTCAGGCCCGGATATTACGCCTGGCCGGCCGTCAATGCAGCCCGGGTGGCGTCGACTGGTGATTGCCCTCCTTGAACAGGCCAGCGACATCCACCGGATCGAAGCGCCAGGCGCGATTGCAGAACTCGCAACGCACCTCGACGTCATCGCGTTCGCGCAGCAGTGCCTGCAGCTCATCCTCACCCAGTGAATGAAGGATGCTGGCGACGCGCTCACGCGAGCAACTGCATTGAAACCAGACCGGCATGCCCGTAAAGAGCCGGATGTCATCCTCCGGGAAGACTCGCCGCAGCAGGTCGCGGCAGGGCAGCTCCAGCAATTCGGGTGTGGATAATGTCGCCGCAAGCAACCCGATGCGCCGCCAGGCGTCGTCGCTCATGGACTGTGCCTCCGTGTCGCCCGTCGCGACGCGCTGCAGCAGCAGACCCGCGGCGCGTTCCGGCGTCGCGACCAGCAGCAGCCGCGAGGGAAGCTGCTCGGATTGCTCGAAGTACTGCTCGAGACAGGCCGACAGTTCCGGCTTCTCCAGCGGCACGACCCCCTGATAGCTGTCCACCCGGCCCTCCTGCTCGATCGTGACCGCGAGCTGGCCCCGCCCACACAGCTCCGCAACACCCTTGGCCTCTGCCGGCACGCCGTGATGACGCGCAACGCCACGAATCGCGTGGCGATGACTGCACTTTGCCAATAGCAGACGCATAGGTCCGGCACCTTCGATCTGCATCCACTCGGCATGGGCGTTTTTGAGAAACATCAGATAGCGCCGTGAATGGATCGCTGAAAACTGGTCATCTGAAAACTGCTTGGCCGCGCAGATTTGCGTTCCTGCTCGCCTCGCACCTTCCAGCAATGCCCGGGCCCTGTCAGGGCTCTCAGGATAACTGACAATATGCCCCT
>JANPCY010000240.1:0-3277 GCA_031431175.1 Steroidobacteraceae bacterium
GTGGATTTCGAGGCACGTTTCGCCGCGGCTTCGCGCGAGCACGGTGCCAAGGCGGCATTCCTCGAATTCCTCGACGAGCAATCGATCGTGCTGCAGCCAGGCCCGACCTGGGGGCGGGCGGCCTGGACCATCAATGAGGAACTTCCCGGCACGCTCGACTGGTTGCCCGATCGCGCGCAGATCTCGGCCGACGGTGATCTTGGCTTTGCATCGGGTCCTTGGGTCCTCGAGTCGGGCGATCCGGAAGGCCACTTCGAGGGCCGCTATGTCACGGTGTGGAAGAAGGGAACTGGTGGCTGGAGCGTTCTGTTTGATGGTGGCTTTGGGCGCAAGCCCGCCGGTGCCTGGGAAGGGCGCAGCAAGGACCCGGTACTGGGGCCCTTTGCATGCGAGCGTGGCCCGGCCGTGCCGCCCGGCGAATTGCAACTCCTCGACCTTGCGGTCTCCGGCATTCAGGGCAGCGAGACTCATCAGCAACGCATGCTCGCGCGGCTGGATTCGGATGCCTGGCTATTCGATGGTCCCTCGGTTGAGGGTGCGGGCGCAGCCGCCGCGCGCGAAGCGGCACTAGCCAAATTGCCGGTGGCGCTCCAGTACTGGCCAATGGGCGCTGGTATCGCATCCTCCGGTGATCTCGGCTGCAGCTATGGACTGTCTGCGCCGGATCCCGGCGCGAGCGCCGATGCCAGCTATGTCCACATCTGGTGCCGGCATGGCGAAGGCTGGCGCCTGGCGCTGCAATTGCGCGCCAGCCTCTCGTCAGACTGAGTCCGGTTGCGACGGGACGTGTCAGCGACGGGCTGGATCGAGAATGGGCTCGCCTTACCAGCCGAAAAAATGGACCAGCACGATCAACATCGCTCCCACGGATTCCAAGGGCAGTTTCTGGGGCGCGGGCGCGATGCCTGATGTCCGCCATTCCGCATAACTACCCGTCCTGCGATAACAATCTGTCATTGTGCGAGCACCCATTCGATCACCGCGCCCTGGATCAGCTCGCCTGCACCATTCTGGACCCCCGCATGGTTGATGTAGACGACGACGGCATAGTGCTTTCCCGACTTGCCGGTAACGTAGCCGGCGATGGTGCTGACGTCCTTGAGCGTTCCGGTTTTCATGCGGATGCGACTTGGGTCATCCACGTTCTGGAAGCGCTTGCGCAGGGTGCCGTCCAGGCCGCCGAGCGACAGCGACGCCAGGAACTCCGGTGCATAGCGGCTCTCCCAGGCGCCGACCAGGAGCCGCGCCATGCTGTCGCCGGAAATGCGTGCTTCCCGCGAGAGCCCCGAGCCATTGCCGATGACGAGTTCTGGAAATTCGAGCCCGCGGCTTGCGAGCAATTCCTTGATGGATGCCTCGCCCGCGGATGCAGTCGCGGGTGTTCCGCTGGTTTCGGCGGCCACGGTCAGGAGCAGTATGCGCGCCATTACGTTGCTCGAATATTTATTCGTGGCGCGCACGATTTCAGCCAGCGACTCGGATTCCTGCGTGAGCAGTAACCGGGCCGTTGGCGGCGTGGGGGCGCGCAGCATCCCGCCGGTGAATTTACCACCCATCTGGCGCCACAAGGTCACGAATGTGCCGTAGGCGTATTCCGCCGGCTGCATGACCACACGGCGAAACGTCTGCGGCCCGCAACTGGCGGACAACCGGCCGCTGACATGGACGTGCTCCATTGCGTCGTCGGGATTGGTGATCAGGATGCGGCGGTTGCGTCCCGCGCAGCGCCCCTCGGTAAGAACCACGCGATTCTCCACGACGAGCCCTGTGGGAAACGGCTGGATTGCGACTTCGACACCTTTGTCATCGTCGGCGGGCCGCACCACGAAATCCGCCGACTGCCAGTTGACCAGCAATGCATCTGGCAGCACGTTGTAGGTTCGCCAGGACTGTCCGTCGAAGTCCTCCGCGCGTTCATTGAGGGCCGCGAACCGGGTCTGGTCGATGACGATGTCGCCCTCGACGACGCGCAACCCCGTCTGGCGCAGATCGGCGACGAACCGCCACCAGCGCTCGATGGTCAGCAGCGGATCCCCGCCACCCTGAAGGTACAGATTGCCCTTCAGGACGCCCCTGACCACGGGCGCATCGGACCATGCCCGGGTCTTCCAGTCATAAGCAGGCCCGAGCATCTCGAGCGCTGCCCAGGTCGGCACCAGCTTCATCGTCGAAGCGGGCGGGCGCGGCATCGTGGAATTTAGCTCGACGAGGTTTTCGCGGCTCGCAATATCACGCACCACGACCGTGACCGCCGAGTCCGGAACCAGCTGTTGATTCAACACGGCGCGGGGCCGCTCGGGGAGGCCGTCGGCATGGGAGACCGGCGCGGCGAGCGCGAGGCACGTGATCAGGCTGAGGGTACGGCAGATCATTTGGTGTAATACTAGTATGCGTAATTGCAACTTGCCGGAATCGCCGCGGTCAGAGCGCTGCATCAGTCGACAATTCTGGAGACTCAATGATGAGACCCGCGAAGTTCCTGTGGCCAGTGCTTCTGTCCGTGGCCCTGGCGGCGTGCGGCTCGAAGGATCTGCCCGCAGCAGAGCTTGCCGAGACGGCAGCGCCTGCGATACCGGATGCGGCCACGTCGCTTGTCCCGGCGCCGGCCATTGTCACTGGCCTGCCAGATTTCAGCGCGCTCGTCACGGCCTACGGCTCGGCGGTCGTCAATGTGACCACCGTCGCGCAGCGCGAGGTCAGTGACGAGCGAGCACAGGGGCTTTCACCGGATGATCCGTTCTACGATTTCTTCCAGCGCTTCGGCTTTGGGGCGCCGCGCGGCCATCCGCCGCCGCTTGCGCGCGGCGAAGGGTCCGGTTTCCTGATCAGCGCCGACGGCTTTATCCTGACCAACGCCCATGTGGTGGACCGGGCCCGCGAGGTGAGCGTGCGCATGACCGACCGGCGCGAATACCGCGCAAGTGTGGTCGGAGTGGACGTACGCACCGATGTCGCCGTACTCAAGATTGACGCCGACAAGCTGCCATTCGTCCATATCGGAAGTCCTGCGGCGCTCAAAGCCGGACAGTGGGTCGTTGCGATTGGCTCGCCATTCGGCTTCGACAACTCCGTGACGGCCGGCATAATCAGCGCGACGGCGCGTTCCCTGCCCGGTGACGCCTACACCCCGTTCATCCAGACCGATGTCGCCGTCAATCCCGGCAATTCCGGCGGGCCGCTGTTCAACTTGCAGGGCGAAGTAGTCGGCATCAACTCGCAGATCTACAGTCGCACGGGCGGCTACCAGGGCGTGTCCTTCGCGATCCCGATCGACGTC
>JANPCY010000241.1:0-8634 GCA_031431175.1 Steroidobacteraceae bacterium
CGTGCAGATCGATCCCGGACCCACGCCGACTTTCACGGCGCTTCCTCCCTGCTATGAGCCTCAGCGTCGATGAATCTCAGCGCGGCTCGGCGCCGGGCTCCGGGTCTGGCAATGGATAGGTGCGGGCTTCAGCCGGCGGCACTTCCGTCGCGGGTTTTGCATTTTCAGCGGCCGCCTGCTGAGCGCCGGCCGTGATGCGGCGGATTTCAGTGAGCAGCTCGTCGGCGGGCGGTGGCGGTGCATTGGTCTGCGCCATGATCGCCGCCGCGCTGTCCTCGCCATCGTAGAAATGCCGATTGCCTTTAGTGCTGATGAAAATGCCGTTGCCCTCCAGCGACACGCCTGCGAACAGCCCTTTGGTCCGGGAGTAGGCGTAAATTTCGGAATCAAACGTCAGGCTGGTCGAGGCCATGGCCGTGCGGCCCACCGGGCCCGCGGCGACTGAGGCGTCGGCGCCGAGTGTCAATTTGCCGTCGCTGATGCCCTCGATGCTGCGTTTGGTCGTCAGCACGAGGACGATGTCGGCGACCTGGCCCCCGACCTGCCAGCCGAAGCTGCCGCCACCGGTCTTGACGAAGACCGGATTGCTCCAATCGCGGTTTGCATTTCGTATCAGCAGCACGCCACTTCCAAACCGCGCACCGACGATGAATCCGACCTTGACCTCGCTGGGCAGGATCACGATGCCTTCCGCACGGGCCAGCAACTGGTCCGGGATCCGCAGGTCCGGCATCGACTGCAATTCGCGCAGCACGACTGTGGCGTTCTGGAGTGTGGCCTCCTCGCGCGTGACGGCCGACGCGGGTGCGCCGATCAGCGCGCCAGTGAAGACTGCGCCAAGGATGAATCCGGGAAATTTCATGTCAATGCTTCCTGTTAAGGGCCCGAGCGGACAGACCGTGCCAATCGTGACAGGTTCCCCGGCAGGCGGGCCGCGTGGCCAAGTGTATCCGTTGTGCGACGACAGGTCCGCGCCAATCGACAGCGCTACACCGTATCGTCCAGACTGGGATGGCAATGATGCGCCGATTCACAAGCGCGGTCACCACGTTGATGCTGCTGACGCCGGCCGCGGCATCTGCTGAATGGCACGAGCGCGAAGCGGCGATCATGGGCACTCGCATCGCAGTTGAGGTCTGGCACGAGGATTCAGGCCGGGCCGAGGCTGCGATCGATGCGGTAATGGCCGAAATGCACCGCATTGACGAGCTGATGTCGCATTACAAGCCCGAGAGCCAGCTCTCGCAGATCAACCGCGAGGCCGCGAAAGATCCCGTAAAGGTGGATGCCGAGTTGGCCGGGCTCATCGCCAGGGCGCTGGAGTTCTCGGAACTCTCTGGCGGCGCCTTCGACATCACCTACGCGAGTGTCGGCTACCTCTACGACTACCGCGAGCACCACCATCCCAGCGAGGCCCAGATCCAGGCGGCCCTGCCGGCGATCAGCTGGCGTCACGTCGTGGTGGACCGTGGGGCTTCAACCGTGCGCTTCCTGATGCCCGGCGTGCGGATCGATCTCGGCGGCATCGCGAAGGGCTATGCCGTCGACTCATCCATCCGGATCCTCCGCGCCCTTGGCGTTACGAACGCCACCGTCACTGCCGGCGGTGACAGCCGGATCCTGGGCGACCGGCGCGGCAGGCCATGGCTCGTGGGTATCCGGCACCCCGACGACCCGAACCGCATAATCGCCACGATTCCGCTCGAGGATGCGGCGATCTCGACCTCAGGTGACTACGAGCGCTACTTCGATGAGGGGGGCATCCGCTACCACCACATCATTGATCCGCACACCGGCAAGAGTCCGGTCGGCGTGCGCAGCGTCACTGTGATCGGCCCCGAGGCAATCATTACCGAGGGCCTGACGAAGAGCGTGTTTGTGATGGGGCCGGAGCGGGGTCTGGCGTTGATCGACACCCAGGACGACGTGGACGCGGTGATCGTGCGCAGCGACGGTCGCGTGTTCTATTCGAAGGGTCTGGCGCCCCCAGTCGGGGGGAGGGCACCTTAGAACCAGCCGGAGAAGAACAGCCGGATGACGTTGGCGTCAAAGTTGTATAGCGGTTCGAAGCCGGGCTCGTAAACGGTTCCGGTCGGGCGCAGATCGCGGAAGTCGTCGTAGTTGAACCGGATCAGGTCGTATTTCAGGTTGACCGTGGCCTTCTGGATGAATTCGACTCCGGGGACCCTGAACTCATAACCGACACCGAATCCCAGCGTCTGGCTCTCCATCGTCGCGAGTTCCTTGTCGCGCCCGAGGAAATTCTGGAAGTTCTCGCGCGGGAACAGGTCCGAGTAGAAATCGGCCGCGTCCTGAATGTAGTAGCGGTAGTGGACGTCGAAAATCAGCCGGTCGCCGATCGGGTGCGTGTAAGCAACCTCGAATGTGCTCGCGCCGACACCCCAGGAATCGTTGTACCACCGATAGTCGCCCTGCAGCGCGGCGCGATAGGACAGGTAATACCGACCTCGCAGGCTCAGGGCATTGCCGGTCCGCGTACGCGGGTAGCGTTCGAACTCGTAATCGTAGCCATCCACCAAGTCCGTGTCGTCCAGGAAGCGTACCTGGCGGTAGGGATTGTTCAGGAATCCCTCTTCGGTCGTGGTTTCCCAGGCCGCGCCCAGGATCAGCTTCTTGCTCACGATCTGCGAGACGTCGATGCCGTAGATATGGCGGTCGACCTTCTCGCTTAACAGCGGGTTGCCGCGGCTCGTCACGTCGTCCTTGCCGCGGCTGAATGCGAGCTGGACGGTCGTCAGGTCGCCGAACATGTCCTGGCTGATCGAGAATCTGGCCGTATCGGCGGCGTAGTCATTTTCCTTGCTGTTACTGAAGTTGGCCGCGTAAGCGACCTTGCCGCGCAGGTACTCGAAACCAAGGCCATATTGGGTTCGTTCCTCCTTGTAGGGGCTGGCGGTCGTGATGACGTCGATCGAGGCCGAGGACACCATATCGACGTAATAGCTGGCGTTGACCGCGTATTTCTCGGCGAATTTCTTGCGCACCAGCAGCGAGGGGCCGTCGATCTCGACGCCGCCGCCGTCGTAGTAGTGGTACATCAGGTCGGCGCGGTCTTCTGGCAGGACGCCCGCGATCGACGGCGTCGGGCAGAACAACCAGCCCGCCGCCAGGGTGATTGCGACACCGCGTGTTGTTCGCGTCAATTGCATCCGCAGCCGCCGCCGGCTCCACCCGCGGCGCCGCGGGCGCCCTCGCGGGACTCATAGACATGGAGAATATAGGAGGAGGCGACGGGGTCGCGGTCCCAGGCCATGATCGGATCAGCGAGATTCTCCCGCTCGTACGACTTAACCCAGGGCTCGACATGCGAGCAACCCGAAAATGCCACCAGCGCGAGTGCTGCGAACAATGTGCGGGATGGGATCACGAAGGCTCCCGGAGCATCGCGCGGATCTGGGCGATGTACTCGGCCTCGTCGCCCGGCTTGTACGCACGATGTTGCCAGCGCAGGTGGCCCTGGCGGTCAACCAGCACGGTGGTCGGCATGGCGTTCACGCCATAGCTGCCGCTCACGTGGTTGTCGGGGTCGAACAGGATCGGGAAGCTGACCGGTCGCGCGCCGAGGAAGCGCTCGGCGTCCGCCTTCTCGCTCTCGACATTGATGCCGACCATCTCGAAACCCATCGGCTTGTACTTCCGGTACATCTCGTCGAGCGCAGGGAACTCCTGCCGGCAGGGCCCGCACCAACTGGCCCAGAAGTTGATCATGACGACCTGGCCACGCAGGCCGGAAAGCGACAACTCGCCGCCGGCGCGGCTGGCAAGCTTGAACTCCGGTGCGGGTGGCGCGCCATCGTTCGCAAGCGCGGGCCAGGACAACGCGAGCAGCCCGGACAGCAGCATGGCGACATGAAATTTTCCAGTTCCTGGCATCGGCGTCAACCTCAAAAGAACGCCGTCAGCGACAGCGTCGCTTCAAAATTGTGGGCGGTCTTGTTCTTGCCCAGTACATCGATCTCCATCACGTGGTCGCGGATGTCGAGGTGCGCCGCGAGCCAGTCCTTGACCAGCACCCGCGCGCCCGCACCCATCGTGACCGTGAACCGGTCGCCGCCGGCGAAGTGCGTGCCACCGGCGCCGAGTGTCAGGTAGATGGCGCTGTTCAGCGCACGCTTGCCGCCCAGGAATACCTCACCCGGAAGTGCATTCCAACCGAAGCCCAGGCTGTAGTAAGTGAACTGCCTCTCACTGTCGGTCAATAGCGGCGCGGAACCGGAAAGGCGCTCGAAACTGGACAGCCCGGCATCGCTCGTGCCCACGATCCCCTCGGCAAAGAAGTCCTCGTTGATGTGGTAGGCAAGCCGGGCGCCGTAGACCACATTGACCTCGAAATCCTCGACGGACAGGGACCCGACATAAGCGCCGGCCTCCCAGTTTTCCGTGTCGATGTGGGCGGGACGGACGTCACGCCGCTCGACCTGGGGATCGATGACGACCCGGTTCTCATCACTGCCGGCCGGTTCGACGGCGGGGGTCTTCGTCGTTTCAGGCTGGTCGCGCCAGGGCATCCAGGCACAGCCGGTCATCCCCAGGACCGCCGTCAGAAGAAGAACGCGAATCCAATTTTCCATTCGTAGGCTTCCTCATTCTCGTCGCGGTCCGTGAAGACCACGTAGTTCTTGTATTCGGCCCGCAGTATGAACCGTCGCGCCAGATAAGAGCGCACGCCGACGCCTACATAGGCCAGCTGGTCGGTGCGTTGGGGCGACTGCGCCACCGTGGATTTTGGCTCGACGTGGATCAGCCCGGTGCCCATCGACGCGAAGGGCTGGATGCGCCACTCCGGAACGAACACATGTGTCAAGCCGATTGCGACGATCTGGCCGTCGGAAAAACTGCCGAGCAGGTGCGACAGCGCAAGTTCGCCCGCAAGGTGCGCATTGAACGCGTAGGCGCCATACACGGTGACCACGTTGGAGCCGTCGAAGTCGCCCAACAGCAGGCCGGCCTCGCGGCGGTGGGCGGTGAAGTCCTCGCGCGCAGGGTCGTCAATTTCCAGTTTCGCGCCTGTGGGCACCAGCGTCCCGGCGATCTGGCTGCGATGGACCCAGCCTTCGTGGCCGGCAGCATCGCGGATTCGAAACCAGTCGGTGCGCCGCTTGAGGACCTGGACCGTCTCGCCCCGTGGTACAACTTGCACGATGGGGAATCCACGCCCGGGACCGGTGCGGAGTTCCAGATAGGGATCGACGACGATGACAGTGAGTGCATCACCATCGGCGGCATGGATGGCGCCGGCGCACAACAGCAGCGCGCAGGCGATGAAGAGTTTCATCGCTTCAATTCGCCGGTGCCATGAACGGGTCGTTGTAATACTGCCCACCGATATCCAGCCACTCGGCGATCAGCCTGAGTTCCGCGGGAGTCAGGTCGCCTGCGTGCGACCCACCCACATCGAAACGGCCGACGCCACTGGCGTCATCGAAGAACGTCGCCGAAGCATTGGCGCCCGCAGCGCTCATCGAGGGGCTCACGGGCACGGTCACCAGCGTCGGCAGCCCGGTCACCGGATCCGGCGGCCCCGGCACCAGGTAGTCCTGCAGCACGCCCATGTTAACTTCCTGCCCATTGTCCGTGAACAGCAATTCGCGGTAGGACACCAGCTGGTCGGGTTCATCGGGTGACGGGCCACCCGACAGGTCGAGTTGCAAGGCCGGCACTCGCACGACTCCAGCGGCATCAGCCGGGCTGTGGCAGGCGACACAGGTCCGGTCGGCAATCACCGCGCCACCCGCGTCCAGGGTCAGCCGCGGTAACGTCCACAGCGGCTGCAGGTGGTCGGGGTAGTTGATCGTGATGCGGCACCGCGCGGACCAGTTCGACTGGCAGCTGGCGCTGGTCGGCGCGGGCGTCATCAGCTGACTGTAACGATAGCTGAATGATGCGTCGGCCGGTCGGCCTGCCGCGACCGGTTCGGTCCAGACGTCGTCGTAGATGACATCCACCGAAGGCAGCTGCGCGGCGCAATCAGTCTGGCAACTGATGCGCGCTCGCGCTTCTGCCATCGTCTCGCCCAGGTTGGCAAACAAGGCTGCGTTCGTATTCGGGAACGGCTGGCCGGTGGTCGGCGCGCCGGGATTCACGGAGGCGAACAGCCCGCTGCGCCCGTGTGAAACCGCGGGCGGAGTTTGCGCGCCCGCAGGCACGTGGCAGCCATTGCAGGTCACAACTTCGCCGGCCCGCAACTGCGTCCAGTTGAGGTGCCGCGGCCAGACGCGTCGCCCATTGCGATCGACGACGCTGACTGCAAATGGCACGCCGGCAGGCAGCTTGACCTGCACCGAGCCGTCGGGTTCGATCGGCGCATAGCCCAGGATTTCGCGCATGCCGAGACCGCCCGCAACACCGAAGGCGGTGTCACGGAAATCCCGCACTTCATCATCAGGCAGGCCGACGGCCTTCTCCACGCGCAGGAAACGGGCCGTACGCTCATCCGCGGTCGTCTGCGCCGGATCGCGCAGCGCCGTAATGCCGTCCGGCGCGACGTCAGCGCCATCCCAGTCGTAGACACTCTTGATATTCAGGATACCGACATTTTCATTCGCCGGTGCCAGCAACTCGTCGTAATCGACGCCCGGCACTGCATCGAGTATCACGCTCGGCGGCGGCGCACGCGGCGCCATCAGTACGACATCCGAGTACCGCACGCCCTCAGTCGGCTGCAGCACCGGCCGCTGAGTGCGGTCGCGCGGATCGTAGATCCAGACGCCATAAAGTGGCGGCGCCGTCACGGCCGCCGGATTCGCGAGGCGGCTGGCGGTGCAGGGAACCGTAAGCCCGCCCTCGAGCAACCGGCACATGGTCCAGCTGACGAGCAGGCGATTGCTGCCATCCCACATCGGGAAGATCGATGCGAAGCGTCCGCCAGGCGAGGGGCCGGGGTCGGTGCGCACGTCGTTGGTCGACAGCCGCGTTTGAGCAGGACCGGCGAGGCCCGCGTTCGACAGTGTCGGTTGCTGGATCTCGACGAAACTCGTGGCGTCGATCGACACCGGATCGCCGCCGAGTTCAGTGTCGTCGAATGGACGCAACAGCGCCACGATGCTGCCATCGGGCCGCGGCTGCGGCGCCAGGAATTGCACCTGCGTTGTGCCGGTCCCTGTCGTGCCGGTTCCGGTTGCATGGCTGTTCGCGCCGTACAGGAGCTCGAGGCCGCTGCCGTCGGGATTGACCGTATACAGGTGAATCGAGCTGCCGCTGGCATTCTCCCAGCGGCTGAACACGATACGTCCGTCCGCGAGCACCGCCGGATCAAGATCGTGGCTCTGATTGAAAGAAATCTGGCGAATGCCGCCGCCGTCCGCCGACATCACATGCAGCACGAAGGCGTGCTCGTTTCGGTCTTCATCCAGGGCCGCGAACTGGGGCTTGCCTTCGTCGATCAGCACGGCCTTTGACTGGCGCTGGCGCGTGGACGAGAACACGACGCGGCCGTCCGGCAGGTAGTGCGGGGCAACGTCCTGGCCTTCTTCCGCGACCACGTCCGAGTCAATCACGCGGCGCAGCGTATCGGTCGGGCGATCGTACTCATAGATGTTCCAGGTGGGCTGCTCGCTGTCCATTGCGCCCGGGATCAGCGGCCTGCGCATCGCGAAGATGAGCTTGTTGCCGTCGAACGAGACATTGACATCGCGGACATTCCACAGGCCGCCGGTGAGTGCGAATGTCAGGTTGCGTTCAGGCGAATCGGGTGCCGCGCGATCACGCAGCCAGAGATCGGAACCCGCCTGGAAGGTTTCCAGTTCGCGCACGTCTTCGGTTCCATCGGGCAGCGGGCCCTTGACATAGGCTACTGGGAAGTCGAGCACCACCGGGTCGGGTTCCTGCCCGCCGCCGATGTTGACGTCGCCGTCATGACCGGTCGCGCAGCCGGCCGCGACTAGCGCGAGAGCTGCGAGCAGCAGAATTCCCGATTGCGAATTCGTGACAGACATCTCAATTCACTCCGCTGTACGCACTGCAACTGATGACGATCCGCATAACAGAATGCGGGCGAATCATTGTATCGCCGCCGTGCGATGCCGCGTGAATCCCTTTGGATCAAGGCATTTGCGCATTCGAGAGCCAAACCTGGATGCAGAGTAACTCGACGCACCGCACGGGTGAATGTCGCTGTTCAGAGACATGATGCGCCCCGGTACCCGCGGATATATTCGATCGCAGCCGCTGTAACTGCGAGCGAGTGGAGCACGGAAATGCATTTGTGGCCACGCCACACCGGATCGATCGTGATGCGCGTCACCGCTGCGCTGGCGGCCGTCGCCCTGTTCGCCGCGGTGGCAGAGGCAGGCCCGCGCGAGCAGGCCAGGCGGATGCACGACCGCATCGCCGGCGTGCCGCCGTCGGACCTCGTACTCAGTGCCATGGAAGCCGACATCATTGCGGGCCAGACGCAGCAGGCTGCCTTGCGTGCGATGGATGACCCTGCTTTTTACTCGGTCACGCTCAAGAATTTCGTCACACCCTGGACCAACCGCGACCAGACCGTGTTTGCGCCGCTCAATGACTACACAACCACCGTCATCGGCATGGTGCGCGACGACGTGCCATTCAATGAGTTGCTTTCAGGGGACATCCTTTACGTCGGCAACGCCGGCCTCGGCCTGCCGGCGG